>CAIUUO010000082.1 GCA_903902325.1 uncultured Bacteroidia bacterium | reverse complement strand
CGCTCATGCTGGTCCCGGTGCGGGAAGGAACGTTGTAAACCATCACCGGTAGGGGAGTGGCAGCGGCAATGGCCATGAAATGCCTGTAGATGCCCTCCTGCGAAGGCCTGGTATAATAGGGAACCACGGAGAGGATGCCATCCACCTTGCTTAAGTTGAACGTATGCAGTTTTTCTATCACTTCGGCCGTATCATTTCCGCCGACACCCACCATAACGGGAATGCGTTTCGCGGTACGTTCTGTCACGAAATCGATCAGGGATTGTTTCTCGCTGTTGGAAAGAGTTGCGGGTTCGCCCGTAGTGCCTAGGACAACGAGGAAATCCATCCCGTTTTCGATCTGGTTCTCAACGATGCGGCCCAGGGCTTCAAAATCTATTTTCAGATCGGATCCGAAAGGAGTAATCAGCGCCACACCGGCGCCATGAAAGGTCTTTTGCATGTTATTTCTTGTTCTCGTTCAATTTTTCAAGGTAAAAGACGATCTGTTCCATCAGGAACCTGCACTGCGGATTGGCATTCACATCGATCTCCAGATCATAAAGATTGGGATCACCGGCTTTCCAGCCTACCTTGAATTTAGCGGCCGAATGAATCAGGATGTACTGCAGCGCAATGCTTTTGCTGAGGGACAAGTCGATCAGTATGTCAAACTCTTCCTGCAGGAAATGGATCCCGTCGCCGCTCTTGGGCCTGCCCATGAAAGTAACATCCCTTCTGTCGGTTATCCAGGAGTTGGAGACCGTTGTCAGGGTCTCTTTTCCCCTCCGGGTGCTGATGAAGGCCATGCCGAAGGATTTGATTCCTCTTTCATTCAGGGTTTTACGAAGCGTCTCGTAGGTCTCAATGCTCTCCTCGTCCGAGGGATTCCAGAGGATACCCACAGACTTCGCGCTCCTGAGGTTCACGATGTTCACATCCCTGTGCTGTTTCCGGTAAGCCTGAAACAACCTCTTTTTGATGTACGAATTGATCCATTTTCTGCACATGCCGCAAAGTTATGTATTCATGATAATATACGTTCCTGTTTTACGCATTAACCGCTTGAGAGTTACTTTCAATTTGTAAGTTGGCGGTACTCTTCCTCGGTAATAATGGGTATTTTGAGCTGGGTGGCCTTTTCAAGCTTGGAGGGGCCAATGTTTTCACCTGCAATAAGATAGCTTGTTTTTGCGGAAATGGAGGAGGCATTTTTCCCGCCATGCAATTCGATGTCTGCTTTCAATTCGTCACGGGAAAAAGTGCTGAAAGTACCTGAAACCACGATCGACATGCCTTTCAGTTTATCCGTAGATCCCTCCTTGACAACGTTTTCCGTCTCGAATTTTAAATTGAATGTCTTTAGCCTTGCAATTAGTTCCAGATGCTTTTCCTTTGAAAACCAGTCCACGATGCTCTCTGCAATTTTGATTCCGATTTCATCGACTGCCACCAGGGTTGTGATATCGGCTATCATCAGTGCATCAATGGTTTTTAGACCTTTTGCCAGTTTTTTGGCCACTGTTTCGCCCACATACCTGATTCCAAGTGCAAAAAGCACCCGTTCGAAAGGAACGGAAGCCGAATTTTTCAATCCATCGAGGATCCTGTCGGCAGATTTTTCGCCCATCCGATCCAGCAAAATCAGCTGTTCCTTCTTCAGGTCGTAGAGGTCTGCCACGTTGCGGATCAGTCCCTGCTGGAAAAGCAAGTCGATGGTTTCGCTGCCCAATCCGTCGATATCCATCGCTTTCCGGCTTATAAAATGTTCGATCTTGCCTTTGATTAATGGTGGACATTCATCTTCGTTGGGACAGTAAAAAGCTGCTTCGCCCTCTTCACGAACAAGGGCTGTGCCACATTCCGGACAATGTGTGATAAAACTGATGGCCGAGCCTGAGGCATTGCGCTGCGTTGTATCAACCCCAACGATTTTGGGGATGATTTCGCCGCCTTTTTCCACAAAAACCAGGTCGTTGGCATGCAGGTCGAGTCCCTGGATGATGTCGGCGTTGTGCAGGGAGGCTCTTTTAACCACGGTACCGCCCAGCTGGACGGGTTCGAGGTTGGCCACCGGCGTCACGGCGCCTGTCCGTCCGACCTGAAAAGTGACGTTTAGTAACCTGGTGGAAACCCGTTCGGCCTTGAATTTATAGGCGATGGCCCATCTGGGGCTCTTGGCGGTAAAGCCAAGCTCTTCCTGGACCCGCTTCGAATTGACTTTGATGACCACGCCGTCGGTGGCAAACGGCAGCTCTTCGCGTTTCTTGTCCCAGACAGACAAATAGTTGAGTACTTCATCGATGTCCTTGCATTTTCCGGTGTGCGGAGAAATCTGGAATCCCCATCGTGCCGCATGCTGCAGCAGTTCGAAGTGGCCGTCTTCCGGCAGGTTCTCTCCCAGGATATAATAAAAATAGGCGTCCAGCTTCCGTGAAGCCACCACCGATGAATTTTGCATCTTCAGGGTACCGGATGCGGCATTGCGCGGGTTGGCGAAAGGAGCTTCACCCTGTTCGATCCGTTCCTCGTTCAGCGCGTCAAAAACTGCAAATGGCATCACGATCTCGCCCCTGATTTCGAAGGAAGCCGGAAAATCGCCATGCAACTTCAGCGGGATGGAGCGGATGGTCCGGACATTGGCCGTCACGTCGTCCCCTTTTTCGCCGTCGCCACGTGTTACGGCACGCAGGAGTTCACCGTCACGGTAAGTAAGGCTGATGGAGGTTCCGTCGAGTTTCAGTTCGCAGACATAATCGGGTTGTTCGCCCGAGAATTTTTCCACCCGCTGCATGAAATCCGTTACCTCCTGGCTCGAATAGCTGTTTGAGAGGGAAAGCATCGGATACTGGTGGACTACCTGCTTAAATTCCTGCGATATGTCGCTGCCGACCCTTTGTGTGGGCGAATTGGGATCGAAGAACTGCGGATATTTCTTTTCGAGCGCCTGCAAGTCCTCCATCATCATATCGAATTCAAAGTCGGATATGGTTGGCTGACTGAGGCTGTAATAGTTATAATTGTGTTGCTCAAGATCTTTCCTGAGCTTTTTAATCCTTTTTTCGACTTCTTCCGGCGACATAGGTGACATGGTTTGTAAAGCCTTAAAAGTATAAAAAAGCAACCGTTTTATCGACTGTAAACATTTTTGTGTTGATAATTTTCAAGATAAATATCCTGTAAACAGGGGCGGGTAACATCAAAAACAGTAGCTTTGCATTGAAATTTGGTTTTGCTCCATCTTTTCCGAAGGGGCAAATCAAAAAGGGAATCCGGTGAAATTCCGGAGCTGTACCCGCAGCTGTATGCCCACTCAAAAAGGTTTCTGAATCCATGCCACTGTCCCGACGAGTCGGGGTGGGAAGGCGCAGAAAACCGGGCGAGCCAGAAGACCTGCCAATTTCAGCTTTGTTTTTGCTTTCGGGAAGAACGGCAAAAATTTTTGTGCAAATTTTTTCAGGTATTTAATATTTAATTATTTAGACTAATTCAACCATGAGAAGCTCATTGTTATTGATCTCTGTTTTGATTTTTGGCGGGTGTATGATTTCCTCCTGCAAGAAGAGTGATAACGGCCCACAGACCCTCGTTATCGATTTTGAAACCCTGCAGGTTCCGCAAAGCGGTTACTGGAGCGGCTCGGACGGTTCCGGCTCTTTCACGGCAGGCGCCATGAAATTCGAAAACCAGTATTCAAAATCGTGGGGTACCTGGGCAGGATTCTCCTATTCCCAGAAGAACGATGTGACAACGGCAGGCTTTACCAATGAATTCAGCGTATTTGACGCGAACAACAAACAGAACAAATTTGCCGTTTTCTATCCATCCTTCGAGCAGAGTATTTTTGTTACCTTTCCTTCCGGTGAAGAACATGTGATCCAGTCGATGGACCTGTGCAACAATACCTATGCCGGACTCTCCATGAAAAACGGCGACAGCTATTCCAAAAAATTCGGCGGCACCTCCGGAACGGACCAGGACTGGTTCAAGGTAACCGTCAACGGATACAACAAGAGCGGTACCAAGGTAAGTAGCCTCGATGTTTACCTGGCTGATTTCCGGTTTTCCGATTCTTCCAAAGACTACATCCTGAGCAAATGGACCACGTTTGATCTTTCTTCTTTGGGAAAGGTGCACCAGGTTACTTTCGTTTTCTCCTCATCGGACAACGGAATCTACGGTATCAATACCCCTACTTATGTTTGCCTGGATAACATTAGGTATGTGGATGACCTTGCAGGATTGTAACCGAAAAATGCCAGGTAAAAATTAACCGCAAAGCACACAAAGCAGGCGCAGAGAGCACAAAGCAGTATTCTTGCAACTCCTGTCTTTGTGATCTTTGCGTAAGGACTTTGCGTTCTTTGCGGTTAAATAAGTTTTGCACTTAAAAATAGCCCAATGATTGAGTGGCAGACAATCCTGGCTATTATTTCTCAATTGTGAACTTTTTTCTTAAAATAACGTATCAAATTATGCTGCTAAGGAAATATGATGTTTCTTTGCAAACTAAATTTAAAAAAACAGGTAATGACTACAGTTTCAAAAGATAGTATGGTTACCCTGACCTATGATTTGAGGTTGGATGGTAAAGAAGGTGAAATATTTGAATCGGCAACGGATGCGAATCCGCTGATGTTTCTTCATGGCGCAGGATTGATGATCCCTGCATTCGAAGAGCAGCTGGTCGGTAAAAAAACAGGCGACAAATTTGAGATATCCATTCCTGCCGCAAGCGGTTATGGTGATATCAACGAAGAGGCCGTTGTTGAACTGCCCCTCGATATTTTCAAGGTGGACGGTAAAGTGGATGACGCCCTTCTTACACCGGGAAACAGCATTCCAATGATGTCAGCGCATGGTCAGCGGATGGACGGTATCGTTGTGTCTGTTGAAGGTGAGACAGTTACAATGGATTTCAATCACCCGCTTGCCGGTGAGGATCTACATTTTACTGGTACAATCATTGAAGTACGTCCGGCAACGGAAGAAGAATTAAGCGCTGCCTACAATGCAGGTGGTTGCGGATGCGGCAGCGGTGGTTGCGGCGATAGTGGTTGCGGCGATAGTGGCTGCGGCGATGGCGGCTGCGGCGACAAAGCCGAAGGTGCAGGCTGCGGAAGCGGTTGCGGTTGCAACTAAAGAATTGACAATGGATAATTGACAATTGACAATTTTCGGGACCCGGGTGATTTCATCCGGGTTTTTTTATTTTTACATTAAACCTTCGCATTGAATCGTAATCAAATGAGGATAAAACGAAAAAGTTGAATAATTTTAGCAGGAAATATTCAGCAGGAATAAAATAGCATCAACTTGAACAGTTTCGGGAAAATATTCAGGCTCACCTCATTCGGTGAGTCTCACGGTGTTGCCATAGGCGGCGTTATTGATGGCTGTCCGGCAGGACTTAAAATTGACATTAAACTCATCCAGGCTGACCTGGATCGCAGGAAACCCGGTCAGTCGCATATTACCACTTCCCGGCAGGAATCTGACTGTGTGGAGATTCTTTCCGGTATTTTCAATGGTGTCACTACAGGTACACCCATCGGTTTCATGATCAAAAACAAGGATCAGCATTCGGGCGACTATTCCAATCTGAAGGATCTTTACCGTCCATCTCATGCCGATTTCACCTACGACCAGAAATACGGGGTCAGGGATTACCGCGGCGGCGGACGTTCCTCTGCCAGGGAGACTATCGCCAGGGTAGTGGCAGGTTCTGTTGCCAAACAGATGCTGGCTGGATTGGGAATTAAAATCCAGGCATTTGTGTCCAGGGTAGGAGAGATCGAACTTGAAAAATCATACAGGGATTTGGATCTGGACTCGACTGAAAGCAACATTGTAAGGTGTCCGGATTCAGAGACCGCAGGGAGGATGATTCAAAGAATCGAGGAAGCAGGAAGAAATCATGATACGGTCGGGGGAGTCATCACCGGTGTTGTTTCAGGGGTGCCCGCTGGATGGGGCGAACCCGTGTTCAACAAGCTTCATGCCGACCTGGGATTCGCCATGCTGGGAATCAATGCGGTAAAAGGATTTGAATATGGATCGGGATTTGAGGGTACGAAGCTTTCAGGATCGCAGCACAACGATATTTTTATCCCAACTGGGGAAGGCATCAAAACATTGACTAATCATTCTGGCGGTGTACAGGGCGGCATTTCGAACGGAGAAGATATTTACTGGAAGGTAGCTTTCAAACCGATTGCCACTTTGCTGAAAGAGCAAAATACCGTTGATGTACATGGCAATGAGGCTGTTGTAAATGTGCAGGGAAGGCATGATCCATGCGTGCTGCCCCGCGCCGTGCCTATCGTGGAGGCGATGGCTGCCCTGGTACTGGCGGATCATTGTTTGTTAAGCAGAGTTTCTAAACTATAAATAAAAGATTATGGAATCAAAAGATGCAATTGTCAAGGCTTTGGAACTATCCGGTAAACCCATGAAAGGTGGCGAAATTGCCGAAGCCTCCGGAGTGGATAAAAAAGAGGTAGACAAACTGATCAAGAAACTTGTTGCGGAAGGGAAAGTTGATTCTCCCCTACGTTGCTATTATGCTTTGGTAAAATAAGGGGAATATATCCTCTTATATGCATTGAACTAACCAACTCAAAAATTGAAAATATGCGCATCGTTTATCGGGCTTTCTTATTGTTTGTCCTGATCGTCGTTTTTTTATCTTCTTGTAAGAACTCAGATAAGAAGGGAAATGCTTCTGCTGAGGGAAGACAGTCTCTAATAGTGGAGGGTCAGGTACTAAAGTTGACCACACTGGATTTTTCCAATTCTTACACGGGAAAATTGCTTGCCAATGAGGAGATTGACGTCCGACCTGAAATTTCTGCCAAAGTAACCGGGATATTTTTCAAAGAAGGGAGTAACGTCTCCAAAGGAGAAATGTTGGTTAAAATGTTCGATCAGGATTTGCAGGCCCAGCTAAAATCCGTTCAATTGCAGTTAGAATTGGCTCAAAAGGAATTGGACCGCAAGAAAGAACTATACCAGTTCAAAGGGATCAGCAAGGAGGAGCTGGATATTTCCGAGAACAATTTCAGTACCCTGAAAGCGTCCATGGATCTGATTAAAGCACAAGTTTCAAAAACAGAACTTCACGCGCCTTTTTCCGGCGTAGTCGGGTTGCGAATGGTGAGTGAAGGTGCGTTTGTCTCCAATACGACCATCATTACTTCGCTTCAGCAGATAGATCCGATTAAAGTAGATTTTTCGGTCCCTGAGAAGTTTATCGCGAACCTGAATATTGGCAAAGAGTTTGACTTCGGTATCGACGGTAGTGAAGATCAGTTCATTGGCAAAATTTATGCCCTTGAATCCAAAATTGATCCGGTTACCGGTTCAATAAGGGTACGTGCCCTTTGTCCGAATCCGAAAAGAATTTTGTATCCGGGATCCTATGCGAAGATAAACCTGAAACTCTTTCCAAATAAGCAGTGTGTGATGATTCCTGCAAAGTCTACTATTCCGCTGATGGAGGGCGAACAAGTCTTCGTCATAAAAAAAGGGAAAGCCAAGGCCATCGATATAAAGACCGGTTTCAGGAATGAGCGGGAAGTGGAAGTAACGGATGGACTTGTACCCGGCGACACGCTGGTAACAACGGGTCTTTTACAGATCAAGGAAGGTATGGCAGTAAGGCTAAAAAATCAGAACCGGTAAATAAACCCTGAAACGTAAGTCATGAACATTGCTTCGATAAGCATCAAACGACCGGTACTGGCATCCGTATTATCCATAATGCTCCTTTTATTTGGTTTTGTGGGTTTCAAAATGCTAGGCTTGCGCGAATTTCCCAGCGTTGATCCGCCTATTGTAACGGTTTCCACCTCCTATACCGGAGCCAATGCGGATGTGATGGCGACACAAATTACCCAGATATTGGAGGAATCCATCAATGGCATTGCCGGGATTAGAACATTGACCTCCTCCAGCAGCGACGGGAGCAGCCGGATTACCGTTGAGTTCAACATCGATGCCGACATGGAAGGTGCAGCAAACGACGTCCGCGACAGGGTCTCGCGCGTACTGAGCCGTTTGCCTCAGGATTGCGATCCGCCGGTAGTCGTTAAAACGGATGCTGACGCAGACGCCATTCTCACACTGGCCGTGCAGAGCGATACCAGAAGCCTCCTCGAACTGACCGATTACGGGATCAATGTATTCAAGGAACGATTGCAGACAATTCCCGGTGTCAGTGATATAAGAATCTACGGCGAGAAAAAATATGCCATGAGGCTTGAGCTCGATCCCGCCCGACTGACCGCATTCCAGATTTCACCTACAGATATCAAAACGGCACTTCAGCGCGAAAATGTCGAGTTGCCTTCAGGCAGAATCGAAGGATATGAGAGGGAACTTACCATCCGAACCCTTGGCAGGCTGACTACCGAGGAGGAATTCAACAACCTCCTGATCAAGGAACAAAACGGTGTACTGATCAGGTTGAAGGATATCGGAAGGGCTGTTCTCTCCGCTGAATCACTGAAAAGCAGTTTCAGGGGGAATGGCGGAGTACAGATGATTGCCCTGGCCATTCAACCGCAACCGGGCTCCAACCACATCGCCATTGCGGATGAATTCTACAAGCGGGTCGAACGGTTGAGGATGGAGGTACCAAAGGATTTGAAGTTGTCTATACTTTCGGACATTACAGTCAATATTCGCAAGGGTATCAAGGAGGTTGAAGAGACCATTTTCTTCTCATTCGCTTTGGTTGTTCTGGTGATATTCGTCTTTTTGAGGCAATGGCGTACAACCATGATCCCGGTACTGGCCATACCAATATCCCTGATCGGAACCTTCGCCATCATGTACTTTTCAGGATTCACCATTAATCTTTTAACCTTGCTTGGCATCGTCCTAGCGACAGGTCTGGTGGTCGATGATGCCATAGTTGTGCTCGAAAATATTTACAAAAAGATTGAACATGGCGAAAAACCCATGGTCGCGGGGCACAAGGGATCCGAAGAGATCATTTTTGCTATCATTTCAACGACGGTAACTCTGGCAGCCGTATTTTTGCCCATTATGTTCCTGAGCGGGATTACCGGCAGGCTTTTCAGGGAATTTGCGGTAACTGTAGCCGGTTCCGTATTGATTTCTGCATTTGTGTCCCTTACGCTCACACCCATGATGTGTGCCAGGTTGCTCAAGAAAAATACCTCGGAATCCAGATTTTTTGTTGTGACCGAACGCTTTTTTGAGAAAATGACCACCGGTTACCATAATTCATTGAAAGCGTTTATTGGATACCGCTGGATTGCCCTTCTGATTATGCTTGGCGCAATAGTGATCATTGTTTTGATTGGCCGTATCATCCCGTCAGAGTTGGCTCCGATGGAAGACAAGAGCAGGATCAGGATAACTACAACAGCCCCGGAAGGAACAGCCTATGAAGCAATGGACAGCTACATGGAAAAACTGGCAGATGTGCTGGATACGATTCCCGAAAAGGAAACATTAATGGTCATGACAGGTATGTCTGGAACCAATGGTGGGATGGCAAGAATTGGACTTGTACCACCCGACCAGCGGAAACGTTCTCAGCAGGAGATTGCAGATTGGCTGAACGGACTCCTGCGCAGGAATAATTTTGCCAGGGGTTACGCCACCCAGGAACAAACCATTGCAACGACCCGAAGGGGCGCCGGTTTGCCGGTTCAGTTTGTCATTCTTGCTCCTGACTTTGAGAGCCTCAAGGCAACTCTGCCTAAATTTCTGGATAAAGCCATGGATGACAAGGCATTCCAGGTTGTTGATGTGGACCTCAAATTCAATAAGCCTGAACTGAGGATCGATATCGACCGCGATCGCGCCAAAACACTTGGGGTTTCCATCCGTGACATCGCCGAAAACCTTTCCCTCTATTTCAGTCAGCAAAGATATGGTTACTTTATTTTGAGGGACAAGCAGTACCAGGTAATTGGTGAGGCATCCCGGTCGAATAGGGATAATCCGATGGATCTTTCATCAATCTACGTTAGAAATGCAGCAGGGAAATTGATTCAACTAGACAATGTACTGAAGATTTCCAATCAGAGTAATCCCCCAACGATTTTCAGGTTTAACAGGTACGTTTCTGCCACTGTATCAGCACAACCGGCAACAGGCGTTACCCTGGGTGAGGGTATTGCTGAGATGAAAAAAATTGCCGTTGATGTTTTGCCGGAGAATTTTTCAACCTCTTTGGCCGGTTCGTCAAGGGATTTTGATGAAAACGCGAGCAGCCTTGTTTATGCTTTTGTATTTGCCTTGATCTTGATATTCCTGGTCTTGGCAGCCCAGTTTGAGAGCTACCGGGATCCGCTGATTGTCATGTTGACAGTTCCGCTTGCAATCGCTGGGGCGCTGATATCCTTGGTTGCATTTAATCAGACACTTAACATCTTCAGCGAAATAGGTATCATTGTACTGATTGGGATTGTTACCAAAAACGGGATTCTTATTGTAGAATTTGCCAACCAGAAAAAACTTGCAGGCTTGCCTCTGCGAGAAGCTGTTCTTGAAGCAGCCACTCTCCGCTTGCGGCCGATTCTGATGACCAGTCTGGCTACGACACTGGGAGCACTGCCAATCGCACTGGCTTTGGGAGCAGCAGCCAAAAGCCGGGTACCCATGGGGATTGCAATCATTGGCGGATTGATGTTTTCGCTTGTCCTGACCCTCTATATTGTCCCTGCATTGTACACACTTATATCAGGTAAAATCAAGCTTCAGGAAGAGGCGGAGGACTTGGAAGCAGACCTTGAAGAATAGCCAAAGTAAATAAAAAATGAAAAAGTTAACCATACAGATATTTTTACTTTTTTTTGTTTGTTTTCTGACGAGGGGACAGTCGGCAAGTCTGAACCTTGAGGAGGCCATCGCAATTGGTTTGAAGAATAATTTCTCCATCCAGATAGCAAACAATGACACCAAAATCGCCGTCAACAATAATACGCTAGGAAATGCAGGCTTTCTTCCGACCGTGGGTTTAAACGGTCAGATCAAAGAGAATCCGTTTAACCAGGAAAACACCGACATGAACTGGGTTCGTACGAAGAGCAATGACCTTCATATTGAAACTGCCTTTGCTGCGGCTACATTTGATTGGACCCTTTTCAACGGCATGGGCATGTTCATTAAAAGGGAAAAGCTTGGATCCTTGCAATCTCTTCAGGAGACTTCCTTGAGGGCATCCGTTGAAAACAAGGTTTCAGAGATTATAATTGCCTATTTTGCTGTTGTACAGTTGAACAATAGTATCGAAGTTCTACAGAATGCCATAAATTTTTCCAACAGCCGGTATGATCTTACCAGGAAGAAACTTCAGATAGGAACTACTTCTGAACTTGCATTCCTGAAATCATCGACTGACCTCAATGCCGACAGCGCTGCTTTTCTGCGGCAACAAGTTGCACTTACTACCGCAAAATCGAAGTTAAATACCTTGCTGGTGCTTGAAACCGGGAAAGTTTACGATGTCACCTCTCCAATGAAGTTTGATCAAATAATTGATTACGATGACTTGAAGAAAGTATTGACAGCCTCAAACACCCAGATAAGCATGGCCAAACAAACGGTTGATATTGCGCTGCTCGATTACAGGTTGGCCCATTCTCCGCAATATCCACAACTGGCTTTTTTTACGGATTACAATTTATCCCGGACCAAATACAATTATAGTGCAACTTTGCAAACAGTGAACAGCGGTCCGGTTGTCGGACTTAACCTTACAATTCCTGTATTTGACGGATTCAATAAAAGAAGAGTGGCTGCCAATGCCAAAATTGATGCCGAATCGACCAAACTCGAATATGTGCAGATCATAAAAGAAACAGAGGAAGCTCTTTGGCAGATATTCAATGAATACAAGACGAACCTAAAACTGGTGAAGCTTGAAACTGCCAATCTTGAAGTGGCCAAGACAACTTCAAAAATTTCTTTTGAGCGTTTCAGGGTGGGAGCTATGAGCGATTATGAATTGCGTGACATACAATTGGCTGAACTTGAAGCTGAAAACAGTCTGTTGGTAGCCGAGTTTCAAGCAAAAAAATCCGAAACCGAATTGCTTCGTCTCAGTGGAAAGCTGATTGAATCCAAGAGTGCCAAATAAACCGGTTTAAATTTTAACTTTAGGCACTTTAGTTCACTTTAGGCACTCTAGGCACTTTTTGAATGAAAACAGGCAACCTCTTCAGGAAAAAGTCGATTTCGCTGATTATGCATGACTCATCGGATCTTGCATCTCACGGAACCGGAATGAGACGCACCCTGGGTGTGGCTGACCTGACGGCGCTTGGGGTTGCAGCCATCGTTGGAGCAGGAATATTCAGTACGATCGGGAATGCAGCTGCTTCTGGCGGGCCAGCGGTTTCACTGCTTTTTGTTTTCACTGCCGTGGCTTGCGGACTTTCCGCCATGTGTTATGCCGAATTTGCCTCTTCCATTCCCATCAGCGGCAGCGCCTATACGTATGCCTATGCCAGTTTTGGTGAACTGGTCGCCTGGATCATTGGTTGGGATCTTATCATGGAATATGCCATCGGCAACATTGCGGTAGCTATTTCCTGGTCGGGATATTTCACTGGTTTGCTGGATGGTTTCGGCCTGCATATTCCTACCTACCTCACTACAGATTATCTTACTGCTTTCAGGGGATTCCATGAAGCAGTTTCTCTGCTTCAGAAAGGCACGTCACTTACCGATTTGAGTCCGGTGCTGAATCAGGCGTACAATGCCTGGAATACTGCGCCCCAGATCTTCAATTTCCGGATCATCGCAGATATTCCTGCCTTCATGATCGTTGTGCTCATCACGTATATTTGCTACATCGGCATCAGGGAATCGAAAAGAGCCAACAACGCGATGGTCTTGCTCAAAATCGGGGTTTTGATCCTGGTCATTGCTGCTGGTGCATTTTATGTGGATCCTGCCAACTGGTCGCCTTTTGCGCCCAATGGATTGCCCGGTGTTTTAAAGGGAGTTTCAGGCGTTTTCTTTGCATACATCGGCTTCGATGCAATTTCCACTACTGCCGAGGAGTGTAAAAACCCCAAGAAAGATCTTCCAAGATCCATGTTTTATGCCCTCCTGATTACTACAGTTCTGTATGTGCTTGTTAGCCTGGTGTTAACAGGAATGGTCTCTTACGACCAATTGGGTGTGGCAGATCCGCTGGCATTTGTTTTCGCCAAACTGCATCTGGCCAAATTGTCTGGGATCATTGCGGTGAGCGCGGTGATTGCCATGGCCAGTGTTTTGCTGGTATTTCAATTGGGTCAACCACGCATCTGGATGAGCATGAGCCGCGACGGGCTTCTTCCTCCTATCTTTGCGAAATTGCACCCCAAATACAGGACGCCGGGATTTTCTACCATTATCACCGGAATCATCGTGGCGCTGCCATCCCTGTTTATGAATCTGACGGAAGTGACAGACCTGACCAGCATCGGAACCTTGTTTGCCTTTATTCTGGTATCCGGAGGTATCCTGATTGTCAATCCGAAAGGAAACAGGGTTAAAAACGATAAAGGGTTTGTGGTTCCTTACCTGAACAGCAGATATTTTTTGCCGCCTGTCATTTTCGTGGTTCTATGGATAATAATCTACACGAATAAAGGCTTCCCTGATATTTCCCGAAACATGGTCAACTTTTCCATTCATTCACTTCCTTATCTGCTTTTTGGTCTGACTACGATAGTTATTACCACACTCGCCCTGATAAAATCCTGGTCGTTCATACCTGTTTTGGGCTTACTTACCAATTTTTACCTGATGAGCGAACTAGGTATTACAAACTGGTCAAGGTTTGGAATTTGGCTGGTGATTGGTCTGATACTTTACTTCAGTTACGGGATTTTCAATTCAAAATTATCTGATTCAAAGGAAATTGCCGGCTGATTTTTGACTGTCTGTTGTCAATTTTCAATTTTCGGTGGTTGATTTAGGGTTAAAATTGAATCAATTTCGTAATATTGCGTATGATTGATATAACTTCAGTTAATCTGCGAAATATGATTTTCAACTCCATTCGACGGGGAAAATTGCTCCTGATCTTGCTTTTGATCACATTGGGTAGTGCCGCGCAAAAAAACACTGGACTTTTCCATATATCCGGCAGAATCAGGGTGGATAACGGAGATCCGGCAGGGGCGGTTGTTACATTGAACAATTTATCGGCCAAGACGACGGAGAATACCATCACGCTTAATTCGACAGGTAAATTTGAACTTGACCTGAAATATGCAAGTGAATTCAAAATGACAGTGGTAAAGGATGGCCATTACACCAAGGATATTGATATCTCTACCATCATACCTTCAAACGTATGGGCGAAGGACAGCGTTTTCCCTCCCTATCTGATGGTGGTGACAATCTACAAGAAAGTTCCTGATGTCACCCTGAGTTTTGAAGGAAAGACGATCGGAAAGATTGTCTACTCTCCCAATGGCAAACTGGACAATTTCGATGCCGATATTTTCATCAGCGACAAGGATATCCGCCGGGAGATTGATCAGGCTCTGAAGGACAAGGACGATGAAGTCTTCAACAAGAAAATGGCCGAAGCCGTAGAGTTTGAAAAGAAAAATCAGATAAGGGAAGCATTAAAGGCCTATGAAGAAGCCCTGGCGCTCCGGAAAAACGACCAGTTCATCAAGCCAAAGATCAAGGAGCTGAATTCTGACTTGAAAAATTTGGAAAAGGATGCCCAGAATGAGGTACAATTCCAGAAATTACTTGCTGCAGGTGATGACAATGTCTTAAAAATAAAATACCCGGAAGCCATTGATAATTTCAAGGCCGCCCTCTCACTGAAACCAGGTGACCAGGTTGCTTCCGCCAAACTGACGAATGCAGAGCAACTTTTGGCCAAACAGGATGCCGATAAGGATAAACTGGAGGCTCAGTTTAACCAACTGTTGGCTTCAGGAGATCAGAATGTTTCGGTTCAAAAGTATCCGGAGGCCATTGATAATTTTAAGGCAGCGCTGAATATCAAGCAGGGAGACAAAATTGCAACCGCCAAACTTGCTAATGCAGAACAGTTACTTGCCAGGGTGAATGCCGACAAATCCAAACTTGAAGCAGAATTCAACAGGCTGCTTGCACTAGGGGATGAACAGGTAACAGGACAAAAGTACCCTGAAGCCATTGAAAACTTTAAAGGAGCCTTGTCCATCAAAAACGGTGATAGGATTGCAACGGACAAACTTGCCAATGCTGAGAAGTTGCTGGCTGCCGTGAATGCCGGCAGGTCAGCTCAGGATGCAGAATTCAGGCGATTACTTGCCGCAGGTGATGCAAATGTGACGGGTAAGAAATACCCTGAAGCCATTGACAATTTCAAGGCTGCCCTTGGAATCAAACCGGGAGATAAAGTAGCCACCGACAAACTGGCCAACGCTGAGCAGTTGCTCGCAGGCGCCAATGCAGAAAAGTTAAGGCTTGAAGCCGAATTCAATCGTCTGCTTGCTGCCGGTGACGAGAATGTCACGGGTAAAAAGTACCCTGAAGCCATTCAAAACTTCAAAAATGCGCTGAAGATTAAACCGGCCGACAAGATTGCGGCAGACAAATTGTCGAATGCAGAACAGTTGCTCGCCGCCCTGAACGCCGACAAGGCAAGGCAGGAGGCCGAGTTTGTCAGATTACTGGCTGCCGGCGATCAGAATGTTTCTGTCCAAAAGTATACAGAGGCTATAGATAATTTTAAATCTGCCTTAAACATCAAGCCTGGTGATAAAACAGCTGCTGCTAAACTGGCTAATGCCGAACAGCTATTGTCGGCCCTGAATACAAACAAAGCAAGGCAGGAGGCTGAATTCAACCGATTACTGGCCGCAGGGGATGAAAACGTTTTCGCTCAAAAGTACCCCGAAGCCATCCAGAACTTCATTTCTGCTTTGACACTTAAAACCGGTGACAAAACAGCTACGGACAAATTGGCCAATGCCGAAAAATTAATGGCACAAGCCAAAGCCAACAAGTCAAAACAGGAGGCTGAGTTTAACCGCTTGCTGGCGTCAGGGGATGAGAATGTTTCAGTCAAGAAGTACCCTGAAGCCGTTGAAAATTACAAGGATGCCCTTAAAATTATGGAGGGGGACCGGATAGTCACTGCCAAATTGGCCAATGCGGAGAAATTGCTAGCAGCCGCCAATGCCGCAAAGGCTGGAATGGAAGCCGAATTTAGCCGTTTGATTGTAGCTGGGGATGATAATGTGTCGAACAAGAAATTCTTCGAAGCGATAGAAAATTTCAAAGCAGCGCTGACGATCAAAGCCGGCGACAAAGTGGCAACAGACAAACTTGCAGGCGCAGAAAAGTTGTTGGCACAAGCCAATGCGGATAAAGCCAAACAGGATGCAGAATTTGACCGCCTGGTTACTGCCGGTGACAACAATGTGACGGGTCAAAAATATGCAGATGCCATTTCCAGTTTTAAGAGTGCACTGCTAATCAAACCGGGAAATTCAATCGCCGAAGCGAAACTGTCTGTAGCAGAACAGCTTTTTGCCAAACAAAGTGCGGAAAGATCCAAGCAGGATAGCGAGTTCAACAATTTTCTGGCATTGGGCGATGGAAACATCCTGAAGCAGAAATACGAGGAAGCAATTAATAATTATACTGTTGCCCTGCGAATCAAGCCTTTGGATTCGGGCGCAGCGGCAAAATTGGCCAATGCAGAGAAATTACTAGCAAATTTCAATGCCGAAAAGGCAAAGCAGCAAGCTGAGTTCAACAGATTAATAGTTGCAGGTGATGAAAACGTTTCCAATAAAAAATATTTGGAAGCCATCGCCAATTACAAGGGAGCACTGATTATTTTCCCGGATGACAAAACGGCGTCACAAAAATTGGCAAATGCTGAAAAACTTCTGGCACAAGCCAATGCAGACAAAGCAAAACAGGAAGCCGAATTTAACCGCCTGCTGGCATCCGGAGACGAAAATGTTTTAAGACGCAAATATCCTGAAGCCATCGACGATTTCAAAGGTGCCCTTTCCATAAAAGAAGGGGATCCCGTTGCAACAACAAAATTGGCCAATGCTGAAAAATTGAGGGCCCAGGTGGTTGCCGATATGACAAAACTGGAAGAAGAGTTTAACAGGCTACTTGGTGCAGGGGACGCAAATGTTGCCGGTCAAAGGTATCCCGAAGGAATTATCAATTTCAAGGATGCCTTGAAAATCAAGCCTGTTGATCCGGTTGCACTGAAGAAACTGGCTGAGGCCGAAAAGTTGCTAGCCCAGTTCAATGCTGACAAGCTAAAGAAGGAAGCTGACCTCAAATTATTGGCCGACAAGCAGAAAAGATACAAGGAAACGATTGTCAGGGCAGATCAGCTGTTCACGGAAAAATCCTGGCTGGATTCCAAAAATCAGTACCGTGAAGCCATCCGCATCTCGGAGGTTGAAAAATATCCGAAAGACCGAATCGTTGAAATCGATTCGATCATGGCAAAGAATTCCAGAGATAAACTGCTGTCAGATAAGCAGGCGAATGAACAGCGAAAACTCCAGGGTGAAGATACCTACCAGAAAAATATCCTTGCAGGAGATGCTAATTTTGGAAAATCATTGTGGTCCTCCGCTATTTTCTACTACCGTGAAGCATTGAAATATAAACCTGCAGACAAATATGCCCTGGATAAGATCGATAATTGCAACAAGATGATAGACAGCAATATCTCGGCTGAAAGAATTCAGGAGTTCAATTCCTATGTCCAGCATGCCGATGAGGACATGAAGGCAAAACAATACAGTTCTGCCAGGTTCTATTACGGAAAAGCAAAAGGCATACTACCATGGGAAAATTATCCGAATGATCAACTGAAGGTTGTGGAGAAATTGATATCTTCATCGGATGTAAATGGAATTGAGGCGCAATATTTTGATGCTATTCAGAAAGCCGATGATGCAGTGACTCAAAAAAATATTGCCATTGCCCGTTTTTATTACCAAAAAGCGGTATCACTGAAGCCAAATGAAGATTATCCGAAGCAGCAACTGAAAAGATTATCTTCCGAAAAATAAAACCATTTTATTTAATTTTCGTAGTAAAAACTGAATACCACATGGCTTGCAACAATTGGAAATGATCAATTGTTTTATCATAATCGGGTCATGTATCTGATAACAAAATATTTCAATGACAGATAAGATATATGTTCCGGCGGATTATGTGCCAATTCTGATTCAATCGTTGGTTGCGCTGGGTTTTGTGGCTCTTACCATGTTTGCGACGCATTTTATCTCGAGCAAAAGAAAACGAATCAGAACCCTTCGGAAGGACGAGAATTTTGAATGCGGAATTGAAGTTCAGGGCAATGCCCGGTTCCCGTTTTCGGTTAAATATTTTCTTGTGGCCATTTTATTTGTCCTGTTCGATGTGGAAATCATATTTTTTTATCCCTGGGCGATCAATTTTCTGCAGATGGAGTGGAGGGAGTTTTTTGTGATGCTTCTCTTTGTAGCATTGCTTCTCTTTGGTTTTTACTACATCTACGAAAAGGGAGCCCTCGAGTGGAACAACGACGAATAATTTATTTTATAAAGCATTTAAAATGTCTCAATATAACAGGGTAGATCCGCCGGAAGGTTATTCAGCTCCCGGCTTTTTTGCTACAACGCTCGACAAGGTCGTGGGTCTGGCCAGGAAAAATTCCATCTGGCCGTTGCCTTTTGCCACCTCCTGCTGCGGAATTGAGTTTATGGCGACCATGGGGGCCAATTATGATTTGGCACGTTTTGGTTCCGAAAGACTCAGCTTCTCTCCAAGGCAGGCGGATTTACTCATGGTTATGGGTACAATCGCCAAGAAAATGGGACCCATTGTCAATCAGGTATACGAACAGATGGCAGAGCCCCGCTGGGTACTTGCGGTTGGTGCATGTGCTTCCAGCGGCGGAATTTTTGACACCTACAGTGTTCTTCAGGGTATTGATAAGGTAGTTCCAGTCGATGTGTATGTACCTGGTTGTCCGCCACGGCCTGAACAAATACTGGATGGCTTCATGAAGATACAGGAACTAGTTGGAAATGAATCACTCAGAAGGAGATATTCACCCGAGTACCGTGAACTCCTTGAAAAATATGGAATAAAATAGATCATGGAGCAGCAACTGATAGAGGACAGCCTGAAGGAAAGATTTTCGAATGATATAGTATCGTTCGATGAGAGTTCCGATATTTTGACGGTTACTGTCGAAAAAACGGTTGTGGTTGGGCTGATAAAATTTTTGAAAGAGGATCTTGGATTTAATTTTTTGACCGACTTGTGTGGGATTCACTACCCGCAACAGGAATTGCAGTTGGGCGTTGTGTACCATCTTCACAATTTTCTCAATAATACCAGGATCAGGGTCAAAACATTTACATCCATTGACAAACCTGAAATTGATACGCTGACCGAAATTTTTTCCGCAGCAAACTGGATGGAGAGGGAGACGTACGACTTTTTCGGTATCATTTTCACAAACCATCCAAACCTGATCAGGATTTTAAATGTGGAATACCTGGATTATTTCCCGATGCGCAAGGAATATCCGTTGGAAGATCAAACCAGGACCGATAAGGACGACCGTTTTTTTGGAAGATAATTGCTATGGAACATTTAGGGAAAGAACATATTTTAGTCAGACCTGAAGATTACGACAAGAACTTCAGTACGTTGAACTTAGGCCCAACGCACCCTGCCACGCATGGTATTTTCCAGAATATCCTTACTATGAACGGGGAAACGATTGTCGATGCCGAACAAACCATTGGCTATATCCACCGTGCATTCGAGAAACTTGCTGAAAGGCGGGCATTTTACCAGATTACAACCCTGACAGACAGGATGAATTATTGTTCCTCTCCAATCAACAACATAGGGTGGCAGATGACAGTTGAGAAGCTTTTAGGAGTCCAGACTTCCAAGCGCATCGATTACATGCGGATCATCATCATGGAGCTGTCGAGGATTTCAGACCATTTGATTTGCAACAGTGTCATTGGTGTTGATAGCGGAGCCCTCACGGGGTTCGTCTATGTTTTTCAGGAAAGGGAAAAAATCTACGAGATATACGAAGAAATATGCGGTGCCCGACTTACCACCAATCTCGGCAGGATCGGGGGTTTCGAGCGCGATTTTACTCCTTTGGTGCTTAATAAGATCAGGGAATTTATCGCCAATCTTCCAAAGGTGATCAAACAATTTGAAAACCTTTTGCTACGAAACAGGATATTCATGGACCGTACCATCAATGTGGGTGGTATTTCCGCAGAACGCGCTCTTAATTATGGGTTTACGGGTCCATGTCTGAGAGCTGCCGGAGTCGATTATGATGTTAGGATAATGAATCCCTATTCTTCCTACAATGATTTTGATTTTACGATCCCGGTAGGAACCAATGGTGATACATATGATCGCTTTTGCGTAAGGCAGGAAGAAATTTGGCAAAGTATCAAACTGGTAAAAAATGCCCTTGAGAATCTTCCGGAAGGCAGTTACCACATGGATGTACCCGAATTTTACCTTCCTGACAAACAGGAAGTCTACAGCAAAATGGAGTCACTGATCTGGCATTTCAAGATCGTGATGGGCGAAGTGGAAGTTCCGGTAGGGGAGGTATATCATTCTGTGGAGGGAGGAAATGGCGAATTGGGGTTTTACCTGGTCAGCGATGGCGGAAGGACTCCTTACAGGTTGCATTTCAGACGTCCCTGTTTTGTGTATTACCAGGCATTCCCTGAAATGGTCAAGGGATCATTCTTGTCGGATGCCATCCTGACGATGAGCAGCATGAATGTGATTGCAGGTGAACTGGACGCCTGAAAAGGATAAAGGAAAAAGGAAAAAGGAAAAAGTAGGGGTGGCCCTTGTGGCCATCCATGCACCATCAAAAGATAAAATTAAGGATAAAGTAGGGGTGGCCCTTGTGGCCATCCACATACCAAAGCAAGATAACAAATAGGATTAAAGAAGAATGTTAGATAAGAAGATCAACCATCCATTGCACGCGAAAACGGACATCCCTGTCAGGTTTTCTGAAGAGACGCTGGAGCGGGTGCGAAAAATCATCGAACGCTATCCTGCCGGAAAACAGAAATCTGCCCTTTTGCCATTGTTGCATATGGCCCAGGAAGAATTTCTGGGGTATCTCAGCGTGGATGTGATGGATTACATAGCTTCATTGCTGGAAATTCAACCCATTGAAGTTTATGAAGTTGCCACTTTCTATTCACAGTATTATCTGGATCCTGTCGGTAAGAATGTGATTGAAATTTGTCGTACAGGTCCATGCGCCATATGCGGTGGTGAGGCAATTCAGTCCTATCTTGAGCAGAAACTTGCCATCAAAACCGGTGAGACGACTCCGGACGGACTATTCACCCTCAAGGCAGTAGAATGTTTGGGGGCTTGCGGTTCTGCACCTGTCATGCAGGTCAATACGGAGTTTTATGAATTTTTGACGGAAGAGAAAATTGATCATATTCTGGATGATTTGAGACGCAAATCAAGTGAAGAAAAACCCGAAGCATCAAAATGGAAAGAAAAATTCTTTTAAAAAACGTTGACGTTCCGGGGATTCGTACATTTGAGGTGTATCGATCGACCGGAGGTTACGATTCAGTAGAAAAGGCCTTGAAAAAAATGACGCCCGATGAGGTGGTAGAGGAGGTCAAAATGTCAGGACTGAGAGGTCGCGGAGGTGCAGGCTTTCCTGCCGGGATGAAATGGAGTTTCATCGACAAGAAATCCGGAAATCCGCGTTATCTGATCTGCAATGCGGATGAAAGCGAACCCGGCACTTTCAAGGATCGTTACCTGATGGAAAAACTGCCTCATCTGCTGATTGAGGGAATGATTTGCTCTTGTTATGCACTCGGTGCCAACACAGGGTATATCTACGTCAGGGGCGAATACAAATACATTATCGGAATTTTGAATCAGGCCATTCTGGAAGCTTATGAGAAAGGTTTTCTGGGCAAGAATATACTCGGAACAGCCTTTAATTTGGATATTCATGTCCATTCGGGTGCCGGAGCCTATATTTGCGGAGAAGAGACGGCACAGATCGAATCATTGGAAGGAAAGCGTGGAAATCCCCGCATCAAACCACCATTCCCGGCCGTTGTCGGTCTCTACGGTTGTCCGACAGTTGTCAACAATGTCGAGACACTTGCCAATATTGGTTTTATCGTGAACAATGGAGGAGGGGAATATGCAAAATATGGCGTCGGTAAAAGTACCGGCACCAAACTGATATCGGCCTGCGGAAACATCAATAATCCGGGTGTCTATGAAATTGAACTTGGACTGAGTGTCCGTGAATTTTTATACGATCCCAAATATTGTGGCGGAGTTAAAAACGGCAAAGAGCTGAAGGCGGTCATTGCGGGAGGTTCCTCAGTGCCAATCCTTCCGGCTTCCCTGATTTTGAAGACTGCCGCCGGCGAAGAGCGCTTAATGACCTATGAATCACTTGCAGATGGTGGCTTTGTGAGTGGCACGATGCTTGGCTCGGGAGGATTCATTGTTTACGATGAAGATGCTTGTATTGTCAGGAATACCTGGAACCTGGCACGGTTTTACCACCACGAATCCTGCGGACAATGTTCACCTTGCCGTGAAGGTACCGGTTGGATGGAAAGCGTGCTTCACAGGATCGAAAATGGCCATGGAAGAACCAAAGATATAGACCTGCTGGTAAGTATTGCCAGTAAGATAGAAGGAAATACCATCTGTCCGTTGGGTGATGCTGCTGCCTGGCCAATTGCCAGCGCCATCAGGCATTTCAGGCATGAGTTTGAGGAGCATGTTTTGCATCCGGAGAAATGTATTAATTCGACAATTCGACAATTCGACGATGTGACGATTAGTTGATTAGCTGATTAGTTGATGTACTGATTAGATGATATGTTGATTAGCTGGTGGGAAGATGAGATGATAAGAAAATGAGAAAGTGAGATTTGGGAAATGTGGAAATATTAATTGCAGCGTAATCGAAAATCGAAAATTCAAAATCGAAAATTTTTTATCGCGCAAGGAATTTATATATTGAAATTGAGATGCTTAAGGTAACAATAGACAACCAAACCATTGAGGTGGAAGAAGGAACGACCATCCTGCAGGCAGCGCGGCTGATCGGCGGTGCTGTTGTTCCTCCGGCCATGTGCTACTACTCCAAACTGAAGGATTCGGGAGGAAAATGCCGTACCTGCCTGGTAAAAGTGGCGCAGGGTTCTGCGAGGGATCCGCGACCGATGCCCAAACTGGTTGCCTCCTGCAGGACACCCGTCGCAGATGGCATGGTAGTGCAAAACATCACTTCCCAGGAAGTCATTGATACCCGGAAAGCGATCGTCGAATTCCTGCTGATCAACCACCCGCTCGATTGCCCCGTATGCGACCAGGCCGGAGAATGCGACCTTCAAAACCTGAGCTACGAAAATGGAAGGGAAGAATCACGCTTCGAAGAGTCCAAAAGGACCTTCAAGGTAATTGATATCGGCGACAAGATCCAGTTGCACATGAACCGCTGCATCCTATGCTACCGTTGTGTCTATACTGCCGATCAACTGACGAATAAAAGATCCCATGGGATTCTTTACAGGGGCGACGTGTCCGAAATATCCACCTACATACAAAATGACATTACCAATGATTTCTCCGGCAACATCATCGATGTTTGTCCGGTAGGTGCCCTGACTGACAAGACTTTCCGTTTTAAAAACAGGGTGTGGTTCCTCAATCCGATGAATGCACACAGATCCTGTACAAAATGTTCCGGTAAGGTCACAGCCTGGATGCGGGGAGATGAAGTTTACCGTGTAACAGGCCGAAAAGATCAGTTCGGCGAGGTGGAAGAATTTATCTGCAATGAATGCAGGTTTGAAAAGAAAGATAAGGAGGACTGGGTCATTGAGGGTCCAAGAAACATCAAAAGGGCTTCAGTTATAAGTCAGAACCATTATCTGAATGCAAGGAAACCTTCTGTGATCATTCCGCTCGAAAACAGGACCGAGAGTCTGGAAGAGTATGCCAAAGAAAATAGTAACGAAAATAAAATATCCTGAATATGGATGGTACTTACATCCTCTATAAATTTATTCTGGCTTCTGCCATCCTTTTGATCAGCTTGTTGGTGGCCATGTATTCCACCTTGCTTGAAAGGAAGGTGGCAGCATTTTTTCAGGATCGGCTCGGTCCGAACAGGGCCGGTATTTTCGGTATTTTTCAGCCTTTAGCCGATGGCCTGAAACTCTTTTTTAAGGAGGAATTTATGCCGGGCGATGCCGATAAATTTTTGTACATCCTTGGTCCTTCGCTGACGATGATGATTGCATTGCTGACAAGTGCTGTTATCCCATGGGGAAACAGCCTGGTCATTGGTGGCGCCGAATACAGCCTGCAAGTGGCCGATGTGAATGTTGGTGTTCTTTATGTCTTTGCCATCCTTTCCATCGGTGTTTACGGTATCATGATCGGCGGATGGGCTTCCAACAACAAATACGCCCTGATTGGAGCTGTACGTGCTGCCTCGCAGATGATCAGCTACGAACTGGCTATGAGCATGACCATCATTGCCATTGTCATGATGAGCGGCTCGCTGAGCCTTAAAGATATGGTCGAACAGCAGCATGGCATGAACTGGAACGTATGGTACCAGCCGCTTGGCTTCCTGATCTTTCTGGTATGTGCGTTCGCCGAATGCAACCGCTCACCATTTGACCTTCCGGAGTGCGAAACAGAACTGATCGGCGGTTACCACACGGAATACAGTAGCATGAAGCTGGGTTTTTATCTGTTTGCCGAATACATCAACATGTTCATATCGTCGGCCATGATTGCGACCCTCTTCTTTGGCGGATACAATTTCCCTTTCATGGATGATCTTCATCTTTCGCACAATGTCATCACCATCATAGGTTCGCTGGTATTTTTTGTGAAGATTGCATTCTTCGTTTTCTTCTTTATGTGGGTCAGATGGACGCTGCCACGCTTCCGGTACGACCAGTTGATGCGGCTTGGCTGGAAATCGCTGCTGCCATTGGCAATCGTCAACATGATTATTACCGGTTTAGTTATCATGATCAAACATCATTTGTAACCATGTCAGACAAACCAAATATAGCATCACTGTCCGGGAGAAAGAAGGTTGTTTCCAACAAGAAAATGACTTTCATGGAAATGATCTATCTGCCCGCGATCATCGGAGGATTTGGCATTACCCTCAGTCATTTTTTCAAAAAAAAGGTAACCCTTCAGTACCCTGAAGAAACCAAGCCAAGATCTGAAATTTACAGGGGTATGCATGTGCTGAAGAGAGACGATGAAGGAAGGGAACGCTGTACGGCCTGTGGGTTATGCGCCATTTCCTGTCCTGCAGAAGCCATTACCATGATTGCCGCCGAACGCAAGGAGGAGGAAATGAATCTTTACCGTGAAGAAAAATATGCCTCCATGTACGAGATCAACATGCTTCGCTGTATTTTCTGCGGATTGTGCGAAGAGGCATGCCCCAAAGAGGCCATTTTCCTTACTGATCGCATCGTATCATCTGATCTCCACAGGGGCGACTTTATCTACGGAAAAGATCTTTTGGTGGAACCCGTCGACCAAAGAATCGACATCTCGCACCGCCAAACTCCCGAAGTCTTAAAATTCAAACTCGATAAAAACCAATCTCATAACTCATAACTCATATCTCATAACTCATAACTCATAACTTATAACTCATAACTCATATCTCACCATGATCTTCTCCAAATATCTCTTTTTTATCCTCTCTTTCATTGCCATTTACGCGGCCTTGAAAGTGCTGATATCCAAAAAGCCGATGCACAGCGTGCTGTACCTGACACTGACGTTTTTCGCCATTGGAGGTCATTACATTTTGCTGAATGCACAGTTCCTGGCAGTAGTCCATATCATTGTCTATGCGGGCGCCATCATGGTATTGTTTATTTACACGGTGATGCTGCTGAACCTTAACATACAGGGTGAGTTTCCGAAGTCGCGGCTGGCGAAGTTCGCTTCGGCCATTGCGGGAGGCATTCTCCTCTTTACACTAATCGCTGTTTTCAGGTCCTACGATCTGAAGGTGTTGGCTGATCCTTCCCTGAACCAGATCGGTTTGGTGAAGAACCTCGGAAAGATACTGTTCCAGGATTATTACCTCCCCTTCGAACTCTCCTCCATCCTGTTTCTGGCGGCGATGGTTGGTGCGGTGATGCTGGGGAAGAAGGATATTTATTAGAGATATGAGATATGAGATATAAGATATAAGATATAAGATATAAGATATAAGATATAAGATATAAGATATAAGATATAAGATATAAGTTACAGGTTACAGGTTACAAGTTGGTTGCCCTCCCTGAGACCCTATGTTTGTAATGCATAAGTCCTTAAGATTTTAAGTAAATTTAGTTTTGACATAAATAATACTCACTTAAAACTAAAGACTTATGCAAACGCAAGTTAATGATTTGAATTTTAATGGCGAAAACATTTT
>CAIUUO010000081.1 GCA_903902325.1 uncultured Bacteroidia bacterium | reverse complement strand
TCTGAAACACATGCCGCTACACAGAGAACCATGAAGGAAGGTATTGAGATCGCCGCCATCGGCATCATGCACAGCGGGGTGAAAAATTACTGGAAAAACAACCGAATCATCAACACCATCGAGGAACTTCCGGCAGCAATGTTTGGGGTTATGGAGGAGTTGCTGACTAAACGCTAAATTCACAACCCACCCGGGGAGCAGATCATTCCCCGGCAGCGGGAATGTTCTGCCTTCTCTACAAGAGCAAAGGAGGACACTGTGGAACAACTCACTATCAGTTTCCAAGGAATGGGATCGGTCGATCTGAATCCTATCTTGTATGATTTCGACTTGGAAAACACGTACCAACCACCTACTCCGGATTTGCCTGCAAATCCCAACCTGGTAACACTACCCAAGGGCCCAAAAAGCCATTCATCAGTTGTTGCCGCATGGGAATCAATTCCTTCTGAAATCAGACATGGAAAAATGCGCCTCTGTTTTGATACGCAAATATCGCTACAGAACAACAGAAGGCATAAAACAGCAGAAAAACCGGTCCACGAATTCCGGCTTTTTGTCACAAAAAGCGGGATGCTCTGCCATACCAATACTGCCCGAACTGGTTTTCCATTTGATGCAGAGGATCTTTATCATCTGGTCTCAATTGAGCCCGTTCCGGATAAGGATATGGTGGAGAAAGTCAGAAATTTAGCCAACAGGTTTTATCCTGGAGTCTGGGAAGACCTAAAAGCGAAGCTGCTAGCGACACCCAATGAGTATCTCCAAAACTACGGATATACGGTGACAAGCATAACCGGAAAATTCCCTGATTACGTTATTGCCAACATCAAAACTGCATTCGCGGAGAAGTCTAATTACTCGTACGATGCAGGTGGAGGGTGGAACAGTACCAAAAAGACCGGACGCGATCTCAAAGTAGAGTGCAAACTCTGCGATGATACTATTTATCGAGCCTGGTTCTCATCAGAGTATCCAGGATGCGCCAACGGTGATTATTGGCTCCTGGTCAACCCTACAACGGCAATTTTCAAAGAAAGGGATTAACAAACAAATAACCTACCCAGCAGGGCGGAAACACACGTCCCTGCCGGGATACGTGCGTTCACTCTGCCATCTAAAAAGGAGAGAACCATGACACAGCACAATCTTTTTGGAGTTGAATCAACTCCGATTACACACAAGATAACTATCAAAGAGATCCACCCGGTAATGAAAACAGTTGTCATACGAGAAGATGCTCCTTTGTGGGTAAATACTCGCTTTACACGTCCCGCCCAGGTGTTTGAAATGTTCCGTGACCTCAATAATGAGACCAAAGAGCATTTCATAACATTACACCTTGATGGAAAAAACCGGATCGTTTGTAAGGAAACTGTTTCAATTGGCTCCCTTAATCAAAGTATCGTTCACCCCAGAGAAGTATTCAAAACCGCATTGCTATCAAATGCGGCTGCCATTTTACTCCTGCATAATCATCCATCAGGAGACCCCAATCCCAGTAATGAAGACCGTTTGATCACTCGCCGTTTAATAGAATGCGGGCAGCTGATTGGTATTCACGTTCTGGATCACATTATTATCGGGGCAGATGGTTTCATATCATTTGTCGAAGATGGTTTGATGGGGTGACCTTATTTTGGCAGAAAAGGAGCTGAAAATGAAAAAAATAACCATTGCCAACGACAAAGCGTCAGCAACTGTCGTCTGCCAGGATCTAATCCTGGATGACTCAGTTCCTGGTGCCCGCAATATTTTCTATCTCAACGTCTACGGGCCAACTCAGGAGATCAGGGCTTTTGCCCAGATTCTAGCTATGAAAGGTGCCCTTGAATGTCATGATAATGCCATTGGACCTATCAACGTATGGAGTAGTAATCCCCTGCGGGTCATTCCGAAGATGGGCGAAGGGTATTCGGGGGCGTATATCACGCCATCAACAGACTCGTCGTTTCTGATCGGCAACTCGAAGGAGGACTGTTACCAGGTCTTCAGCAGGATACTTGACCAGAGGGAGTTCGTTCATCGCGACTGGTACGAGGCACTGTTCAATGAAGTGTCTATGGAGATTGAGCCGTTGGTTGGAATCAAGCGCTGCTGGAAGTTTCGTGCCCGCGAACTGAAGTCGGAGATAGTTAATCGGCTCAAGTATGGCGGACTCAAGATGCCTCCCGCAACAGCGCATTTCACTATCGAGAAGGAGGAACGCCATGAACTATCCCATTGAACGGGTAGCAGACAACTGGGAACGCCGGATCATCAGAAACGGATACGTCCAGAATCGTGAAATCTACTCGAATGGCCGTCGCGGAGCGTGGCAGTTTTACGTGTCCGGTTTCGACGGTACAGTTGAAGGAAAGATGGGACGCTGTTCAGTCCGCAAGGAGGACGGCAGCTATGATCGTAACGTCCCAATCAATCCGGACAACCGGATCAAAATCAATGGGCGCTGGTATGATCGGCGTTACTGGGACCACTGAAACTAAAAAATGACATTTATCTATCCCGCTCGGGGGTAGGCGGTTTTGACCTCCTCCCTCAAAGGTAGGGGTGTCATCTCTGTCTGCCCCCTTACTACTTAAGGAGACAGGCATGGAACTTACAAACACCATTAACAGCTCGTTTTCCCGAACTCGGGGGAACGAACTGAATAAGGGTTTCTACCCGACCTTTCCAACTGATATCCAGACGGTTCTTCACATTGTGGAGCCATCATTTGGCTGGAAAAACCGGCGCTACAATGCCCTTAAAACTATTTCTGTCCTCGACCCCTGCGCGGGCGAGGGCGAATTTCTTACCACGGTAACCCGTTGGCTCAAACGGCGCTATGCCGCTGCCAACGGCTCACCACACGAAATCCTCTCCTATGCTGTTGAACTGGACACCAACCGATTCGACAAAATCCACGGGGCAACCCAGAAACTCAACACGTCGTTCTTTGACGTGGAGATTTCCGGGAAGTTCAACCTGATCCTGTTAAATCCGCCCTACAACAAGGCAGCCGGCAACGAACTTGTTACCTGGATGGAAAAGACAGCTCCTCTACTTGCATATGAAGGAGTGATGGTTCTCATCATTCCCGAATATGAGTTGAAAGGGAGACTGCTTGAGATCATTCAGGGAACATTTCCGTTCGCCT
>CAIUUO010000080.1 GCA_903902325.1 uncultured Bacteroidia bacterium | reverse complement strand
GGACAGGCTTATACACCAGTCTCACCGTATCGAACTGCATGGGGAATCCATGAGAAAGAAAAAAAGCATCAATCAAGAATAATTTTATGCAATTTTGAGTATTAATCCTGACATGAAAAATCGGATGTTTTTAGAGGGTAACCATGGTGGTCAATTTGCACCGGCAGAAGGTGGTCAATTTGAATCAGCAACACATGGTCAATTTAAATCGGCAGAAGGTGGTCAGTTTGACCGAAGTTTGCAACTTATCATTCAAACACGGTAAATCAAACTGCTCGAAGAGAACTCTCTGATTTATGGATAATAACATATAGTCCAACCCAAAAAAGAATAAGAACCACTTTTTTACAAGCTAAATATCACCGAAGAAATATTCTTCCATCTGGTATGTTTCATGCTGATTATTTTCAATTTGAACTACTTTCAACTCGACCACAACTGTTATCCGGTAGCAGTTTCAATTTTCCACATGACATTTTATCTTTTAGTTGCTGCGATTCTATTGGAACATACGGTGTGTTTTACGTTGACAATACAAAATCTATTGATTTGGCTTATTGTTGTGCAAGCTTGTTAGCGGCTTCTTTAACCCCAAACAATTATGGTCAGATTTCAGTGGATTTAACTTTCCCTCAAAATTCAATATCAGTTAGTAATTGTCATTGTAATGCTTGTTCTGAATTAAATTATACTTATGATATTGATTTTTTCACAAACAATTTATTACAACTAAATATTGGTTCAGAATTGGAGTATTATCCGCAGATTTTGTCTTATGTGAAAAGTGCACTACGAAGATTAAAGGCTAACCCAGTAGTTTCAGATTTAATCACTTTTGTAGATGGCCTTAATATAGATACTAATATTGATGAAACAGTAAATGAAAGTTGGGAAGGATCTCCCAATATTTTAATAATAAACGTAGATGAAAAAGCCAGCCGCTAACATTTCATATAAGTAAGTGTTGGGAAGTACGAAACATCAAAATAAATAGCACGCTCAATCTTCATTACAGTTCGACAGTAAAGAACCACGCTATCTGCTACTACTCATGCAATTTGCCGGTAGTATCAATATTGAGGTACAGTTCGATCTTCAAAGTGATTGCAAGTATTTAACAACAAAACATATTTTACATACCAACATGAAAGTTCAGAAAATATCATCTCAAGCCCTAATAGCACTCAAAGACGCTTTAACAAATGTATACTGGCGCAAAAAAGAACTAAGACAGTTTATTGAGCTGACAATGGAAAACCCTTATATTGTTTCAACCATCGATTGGCAAGAGAATCCTAAATATGAAAGCGTTTCGCAATTAATTGATAGAATGGCAGCAAGACAAGATTTGTATCAAAATGACCTCTTGCGACTGCTTCAAGAAACATCAAACATTATTGACTTCAGCCATTTAAAATACTGGGACGAAAAGGGCGACCTTACGAAACGAGCAAAGGAGGCTGTTGCAAAGTTGAGAGCACAAACCATAGGATATTTTGACACAATGCAAGAAATCAACAAAGCAGCTGAGAAACGAATAGAAAACATTGAAAAAGTTAAACGGACCATTTCGTTTGCAGAGAAACTTGACGAACTCAAAAATAAATTCTTGGCGATTGCAACGGGTTTAGACCATCAACAACGAGGTTTCAACTTGGAAAAATTGCTAAACGAGTTATTTCACCTTTTCGACTTATTGCCGAAGGCACCTTTCAAGTTGGTTGGTGAACAAATTGACGGTTCATTCACTTTTGATAATGACGACTATTTACTGGAAGCAAAATGGCAAAAGGCTCAAGTGAATGCCGGCGACCTTTATAAGTTTGGTGGAAAAATATCTGGAAAACTTAAAAATACTTTAGGACTTTTTATTTCACTTGACGGTTATTCACCAGACTGCACAGAGACGGGAAGTTCAGTAGTTAAATCAATGATATTAATGGATGGGCAAGACTTGATGATGGTGTTAGATGGGCGAATAAGATTAAACGAAATGATGTTTATTAAACGCAGACACGCCTCAGATACAGGCGAAATTTATTACCGCATTTCAGGAATTTAACTATGAAATACTTTGCCTACGGTTCAAACATGGATAAAGATAGAATGAGTGGAAGGAAGATAAACTTTACTTCACGACAGTTTGCCAAATTATCAGGATACAAACTTGTTTTCAATAAGAAAGCAAAAGACGGAGATTTCACATACGCTAATATTGTTTCTTCTGAAAATGATTATGTTGAAGGTGCTATCTATGAATTTCCGGATGACGAAATCACATACCTTGACAAAAAGGAGGGCTATCCTGAGCATTATAATAAAGTTCAGGTAACCTTGACGGATCAATCAGGCGATCAAATTCAAGCAATAACATATGTTGCCCAAGCAAATAAGACCATTGACGGAATGATGCCACAAATTAAATATCTCAAACACTTACTTGCTGGACAAGATATTCTCTCAAAGGAGTATTTTGACAGGTTAAACAAAACAATTACTTGTGATTCATAATAGGAAAATAGTATCTATCACTTATTTACAAGAGTCCGGGTTTCGTAATCTGCAAACCATTTCAGCAAATCATATATAAACCCACATGCTCTTTAATTCGTTTAAAATTAAACGAACTTCGGTGCAGATATTTTCAGCACAAAACTTCAAAGAACCCCCAAATCCTGGCGTCTTCCTGGCGTAAAACAAAAAACACCTACAAGTCGACCTCGTGTGTGTTTGATTTTGAAATTTTCCCTTCGATCCTAATATCATGAATTGGCGTCATCTATTGGCGTTTAAATGGTTAATTTTGAATTATCCGTTTGATTGAAACACCTACAACATGTCAAAAAAAGGTTACATTTCTCGCTATTTGTTGATTATTAAGAAACTGAAGTCAAAGCCACACACATCCTATGAAGATTTAAAGGGATATATTGAAAATCAGATTGAGTTCCTTCAGATGATGGATGATCAGTTAAGTATAGGATTTTCGATAAGAACTTTACAGAGAGATATTAAGGAGATCAGCAATAATTTTGGTATTGATATTGAATATTCCCGGTCAGGAAAGGGATACCATATCGTTCAAATTGAATCTGAGAATATGAATTTTCAGCGTATGATGGAAGCTTTTGATATGTTCAATTCTTTAAACCTTTCGCAAGATTTGGCTCCATTCATCGATCTTGAAAAACGGAAACCGCTTGGAACAGAAAATCTGTATGGACTGCTTCATGCAATCAAAAACAGGTTTCAAATAAAATTCTCTTACCAAAAGTATTTCGATTCTGAAATCAGCAACCGGATTGCTGAACCTTATGCCATGAAAGAGTTTAAAAACAGATGGTATGTAATTGCAAAGGACAGAAAGGACAACAATGTAAAGAGTTTCTCGCTTGACCGTTTATCTGGTCTTGAAATTACCAACACAACATTTATTTATCCTGAAAATTTCAATATCGAAGATCGGTATCGCTTCTGTTTTGGAATAATCGATCCGAATAAAGATGAGCCAGAAGAGATTATCTTATCGTTTGATCCTATTGAAGGGAAATATATTAAATCACTACCATTACACAATTCTCAGCAGATTCTGATCGATAACGAACAGGAATTAAGAATAAAACTGAAATTATTTGTTACCTATGACCTAATCATGGAATTGCTTTCATATGGTTACAATTTAAAGGTATTGCAGCCAGAATCACTGATCGAACAAATCAGGTCAGTGCATGAAAGAGCTTTTAAACAGTATTCTTAGAGCCAAATTAATCTGGCGTTTTTGGGTGATAGTAGAAATATATTTGGAAATATTCCCACAAGAGATCACAAAACAACTCTTTATTTTTTCGGCGTCACGCCCTGGCGTTATGGTATGATATATTTGACCCATAACTTATAACAAGGAATATGGAGTCAAAAGCAGCCGTCCTCAGAAATTTCGGTGAATTTCAAAGGTCTGACGAATTTTCCGTACCAAATTTTAATACTGATCCATCAAAAATCTTTTCCGACAGGTCGGATTACTACCTCAATGAAAAATACCTATTCTTCGCAAAGTTCAATACAATTCCAAATATCATCAATGAAGTAAGAATTAACTGTAAGAAGGCACATCAGTGGTTTGAAATCCAATATAAAAGTGAAATAGGGAACTCCCATTATACCAAGATTTATTTTGGAGATTACAAAAAGGCAGAAATTGACGATATCTTTTACTTTCTTTTTGAGGATTTACTTGTTTTTTTCGATACTCAAAACTCAATAGTAAGATTCCTCTTTTGTAAAACAGATATTCGAAGAGTGGAAACGGTCATTGCTCAAATCAAACGATTTAAAGGAAAACGTAGCAGCAAAAACGACTCAAGCATTAGCCTCCTGATCAATACCCCCATGGGAATTGATACCAAGAAAATGAAAATCAACAAGCCAAAACTTAGTATCAGTGATAATTACAATGATGACCTCAAAGAAATCTACCAGACAATTTTAAAACGACTTTCAAAGAAGAATGATAAAGGCATCATCTTATTGCATGGCAAGCCAGGGACAGGAAAAACTTCATTTATCCGTTACCTGATTTCATCGGTCAAGAAAAATGTCATATTTCTACCACCCAATATGGCATCAGCGATGACCAATCCGGATTTTATCCCAATACTCATTGAAAATCCGAACTCTATATTTGTGATTGAGGATGCTGAGAATATCGTTGTTGATCGGGAGAAAAACGGAAGCTCACCGGTTTCAGCAATTCTCAACATTTCAGATGGACTACTTTCTGACTGTTTAAATGTTCAAATAATCTGTTCATTCAACACCGACATTTCCAAAATCGATAATGCTTTACTAAGGAAAGGAAGACTGATTGCCAAATATGAGTTTAAGGATCTTGAAGCCCCAAAAGCTCAGGTGTTGTCACAAAAGTTGGGATATGATTCCATTATCGATACCCCATTGTCTTTGTCTGCCATATACAATCAGGAAGAGAAAGACTTTCATGAGGTTAGAAGGAGCCATTCTGTTGGTTTTAAAATTTGAAAGAATGAAATAAAACTATTCTAATCTTACTAATCCTTTATCATCAAATTGTTGTCCCTAAGAATAAGAATTCAATTTCCTGATTAAAGCTTAAATATGTATCTTTAAGCTAAATCATGATACTAAGGCGATGAGATATCCCTAAAATCGGCCTTAGACCAAAACCTGTAAAGTTCTGACCAAGTTGTAATTATCACATAATGAAATCTATAAAAACTCCACCAATGACATCATTAAAAAACCACCTTTCAAAGATTTTTGGGACGACTTGTGATGATTTTGTCTTTCCCGATTTTGTAGTTAAAAAGGGAATATGGGTGCATAATAATCAACACGCTATTACAGTTATCCGTGACAGTAATGAACTATTAGAACCAACATTAGAACATTTCCTATTAGGTGTATATAAGCTTGATGATGAAATTAAAGAAGGTAAATTTATACTATTCGATGATGCAATCAGAGAAGTAAGTAAACGATATGCCGATCATAAATCAATAATAATTAAAAATGGCAAAATCATTGGGGACCTCAGAAATACCCGTGGTGATGCAATTACAGCAGCACCAACTAGGGTATTTGAAACTGATGCATTTGAGTATATCAAAATCATATGTGAAATAGAATTAACTCTTTTAGATATTATCCATTCTCGGTTTGGGGAATGGCAAAGCAAATTTTATTCTGATAAAAATATTCGTTTTATCGATTCCCTAGTTATGCAACTAACGAAGATTATAATTGCCGATGATAGCAAACTTGTTGATTGTTTCGAATGGTTGAATATTAATGGCGTAACTGATACAGAATTCAACTTCACAACTCCCGTGCCTTTTGTTGAAAAAATCAGTGGAATTACTGAACAGGAATGGCCTTTAATCAATCAACTTGGTATCTACTTAAAATGTTTTCCAATTGAAACCAAAATTGAGACAGAAACTTGGGAGGTGTTCTTTAATAGGGTAAAAGACATTGTACAAAAATGCCTTATTGATCTTGCTAAGGAGCATGGCAACTGGGAAATAATAGAAAAATTTATAACCCAAGAGAACCTATTTATACATCGGGGTAGAATAATAGGGAAAAAATTTGGTTTTTAGTAAACCCCTCAAAAAAAACTACCAGAACCCTAGTATTCGATAGCTTATTATCTCAGGAATGAAATAAATATAACTTACCTTGATTTGACAATATCATTTATTTCCTAAATTCATATTCGTGTGTTATATTATTGGAAATTAAAAATTAATTAAATCATGACACAAATCGACCTTTTTGGACTGCATCATTTCGATGAAATTGGAACAAATAAAACCCTTGCAGCTGATCTTCAAAAACCAGGAGTATATATCTGGGGATTTTTGGCAAAAAAGCTAAATGGGGAAAATAGCTATGAAATAATTGATGCACCTACATTTAGGAATGGGCACGAGAATAAGCTTGAAGAAGGTTATTGCTTTATTCCTTATTATGTTGGTGAAAGCAGCAAATCAATTCTCAAAAGATTAAATATGCACCATCAACCAACACTTAACGATGCCTCTAAATATACAAGGATTACGAATGGTCATTTTCAAGGTGAGATAAATAAAAATATTTCGTTTGGAGGTTACCATGGATATTTTAAAAAGGTACTAAGATCGAAGGAGGATCCGTTTAATTTAGTTAAGCAAGTGCATTATAATAATGATTGCATATTCTTAAAAATGCATTTATCTAGCTCTTATACACAACCTTTACCTGAACCTGAACCTCCAAAGAGCAAGATGCCTAATTATCCAATAACTAAACAAAATGAAAAGGGAGAAAATTTCAAGGATATTTTAAATGAATATATTGATCTAAAAAAGAACTTCTATTTCCTATATACTAATATTGAACCAGTAGAAACAAAAAACATTGAAGCTATTCTGTATTTTCTTTTAAAAGGCTACACTATTGGTAAGGCAAAAAGTCTTAAAAAACTATCAAACATTCAATACAATATCAATACAAATATTACGTTCCCGCATAATTCAATTTTTAAAGCCTCTATTTCAAGTGTATTTCCTGGATTCTAATTTGGTATACACTGTGGCTCATTCTGACAATAATTCATCCTCAAATTCGTTTAAAAATAAACGGAACTCCCCCGCTGATTTTCTCAGCACAAAACTTCCATAATCCCCCAAATCCTGGCGTATTCCTGGCGTAAAAAAGAAAACACCTACAAGTTGTACTTGTAAGTGTTTGATTATATGGGTGGGCCCAGTAGGGCATGATCCTACGACCCCCTGATTATGAGTCAGATGCTCTAACCAACTGAGCTATGGGCCCTGAAAATGCTAAAATGATTTTCGGTGTGCAATTTTAGTCATTTGTTCGCTATTTCGCAAATGTTTGGTTTATATTTTACCACAAAGGGCACAATGGAATCCACGAAGGGCACAAAGTTGCCTACCAGCAATTTGTAATCTTTAATTTTTAATTTTTAATTGATTGAGAGCCTGCTTCAGTTGCTCCACATCATCTGGTTTGGCCAGGATTCTTTTCTCCTTGTCAAGTAGAAGCATGGTAGGTGTAGCATAGACGTTGTAGAGCTTCGGGGCATTGCCCTTCCATCCTTTCAGCTCAGAACTGTGGATCCAGGAGGTAAGTCCGTTATTTTTGACAAAATTCTCCCAGGCGGTGGCATCCGTATCGATGGAAACGGCGATGGTCGTAATCTTTAAACCGGAGCTATCCAGCAATACCTTTATCTCAGGCATCTCCTTCTGGCAATGGGTGCACCAGCTGGCCCAGAAGATCAGCAGGATATGGTCGTCGGTGATGGAGGAGAGCTTCATCCCGTTTTCTTCGAGGGCGAAATCGGGGGCGATGCTACCAATCTCCACTCCCCGCAGTACGCCTGCCTTTTGCCTTGCCCAACTAAACCTGTCGGCTGCATTGGTGCCGCAATCCCCTTCCTGTGTCTTGAACCAGCTATCGTAAAGCGCCAGGAAGGCACCTTCGCGATGCTCCTTGTTGAATTTCTTCAGGTAATAGTTCAGGCAGAAATTGAAGGCATCATCCGCATTCCACACAGGTGTGCCCTTGAAAGTCTTTTCAATAAATCCGGATGCGGTGGCTGAGAGGAGCCGTTCGTCGGGCACTGACTGGTTGTATTTGTCGGGGGCACCGGCACGGAGGGCAAGGTAGATGTTCATCTTCTCGGGCAACACATTGCTACGCAGGTAAAATGGGTCTGCCGGATTGAACCTGTCAAAGAAATGGGCGGCGATGATGCTGTCGCGTTCGGGATCCCGAAGTTTCCAGTCGGGGTTGACGGGCAGGTAGAACGCTGAAGATATTTTGGTGGCCATCCCGTCGGGATCTGTCTTGATCTGCTGCCTGACCAGCTGGTCCATTTCCTCGTACCGTTTCAGGTATTCAGCTTCGATCTGCGGGTGGAACTTATCAACCCGCGGGTACATGCGCATCATCGGCAGCAGGTAGTAATTGGCGACGTTGAGTTGCTGCTGGAGCCGCTGGAACCTGTACAACTGACGGTTCTCCTCCGCAATTTTCTTCACGCCGGCGGGACTGTTCGCCTGGACAATAACCTGTAGGCTGTCGGTGGCGATGTTGGCAAAGGGCGATCCTTCGAAGACGGTTTTGATTTCGACGGGATTGCCATCGCAAAGGAGGTAGAAGAACTGGTCGTCGGCAAGTTTGACCTTGCAGAGACCTGTCAGGTTTTGGAAACCTGACAGGTCTGCTGTGAACCGGAATTCGCCCTTTTCATTGGTGCGGGTGGAATCCACAACGACCAGGGTATCCCCGGCGCAACGACTGATTGTAATGGGTTGTCCGGCATAATTCCGGATGGTACCCCGAAGCAGGAGACCGGAGGTTGCTGTGGTTTTTGCCCGTTTTGACTGTGCCGTGGCGGTAATCGTCATTACCATGAGAAGCAACAGGCAGATGTATTTGAAGAGGTTTTGCATGGCGGTCAATTTGAATTTCGTCTTCATTTAACCCTGAATTTAAACTGTTTCAGATGAATCAATCAGCCAATAGTTAAACTGATTTTTTTCCCGAAACCAACTTCAACCAATCGATACAAAGTCGACAATTGAATATCACTATGTCCGTTTTCAATCCTTGATATAAAACTCTTCCTTGTACCCGTCTTTTTAGCAAGTTCTTCCTGGGTCATCCGGGCATCCTTTCTGGCGTCCCTGAGAATTTCACCTATTGCATAGGACTTTGCTTTTATTTCAAACTCAGTTCTTTTTTCTGTGCCAATCTTGCCGTATCTCTGATCAAGATGCTCGTCAAAAGTTACAATATCTTTCATGATCTATTTCCCCTCAATTTATATTCAAAATACTCATTCTGAATCCGCATCGCTTTCTCAATCTCTCCTTTCGGTGTCTTTTGCGTTTTTTTCTGAAATCCATTGAATAGTACGACTAAATTTCCCTCGTCAAAACAGCAAAAGATCCTGAAAATGTTGCCATCATATTCGACCCTTATCTCAAACAATCCTTTATATCCGGTTATTTGATCAAAGAATTTCTTCGGAATCCTCTCTGCAACGGTCATCAAAAACAAAACATAGTCGATTTTATCTTTTACCTGTTCTGTCTGAACATTGAAAAAATCCCAATAGTAGTTTTTAAAAAACAGGAGTTTCCTTCTTGATTCCACGATACAAAGTTAACGAATAATGGAACAAAATCCAAAACAAAATGATTAATCAATCATAATGGAACCTGCATTTGGCTATCAGAATATCATTTTCTCTGACCTGGTAGATGAGACGATGTTCCTCCGTGATGCGTCGCGACCAAAACCCTTTGTACTTGTATTTGAGAGGTTCCGGTTTGCCGATTCCCGAAAATGGATTACGTGATATATCTTTCAATAGCTCATTGATTCTCCGGGCTATTTTTTTGTCAGTCTCCTGCCAGTAAAGATAATCTTCCCACGATTCATCCACAAAGACATACCTCATGGCTCAATAAGTTCTTTCCCGAAACCGGCCCCTTGCCTCAGTTTTTCAATGGCCGAATCAAGCCTTGTTTCATTTGCTTTGGATGACAGTTCGTGATGGGTGGCGCTTAATGAGTTGTATTCGTCCAGTGACATAATGACCACCCCACTGTCTTTGCCCCGATTGATAATCAGGGTTTCCAGGTCTTCAGTCACCTTATCGAGATAACTTTTAATATCCCGCCTGAAATCTGAAATGGATGTTGTAAGCATAGCGTTTATATTTTGTACAAATATAAGTACATTTTCGTGTACATATTCACTTCTCGCAATTAAATTAATGTAGCTGATCCTAATTTTTTATGCATCATCATGATAGCTCTAACCAGGGGATGACGGGGATATAATGTGAAAATTGGGAAATGTGGAAATGTGAAAATGGCTGGACTCCGGGGGTTAGCCAATGACTGGAGATCCGACGTCCGCGTGAAAATGCTTATGGCGCATGCCATGCAGGGATCGGACGGAATGTGCTAATTTGCTGATGTGTTAATGTGCTAATGAATTCGACTCCGGGGTTTAACCGCGTAGCGGCGCAGGGGTGCGGCGAATTCTGATTCGCCGTTGAGAGACAAAATCCCGGAGTCCATTCATTTTCACATTTTTCACATTTCCCAATTTCCACATTCTAATCTCTCCTCCACTCGTCCTAGTCGTCCCAGTCGTCCACTCGTCCCAGTCGTCCTAGTCATCCCAGTCGTCCCAGTCGGCCTGCTGATGAGTGAAAGTGACCACCTCCAGATCCGCTCAATGTATTGGCTTTTTGCCGGAACTCCGGGCTGTTCCTTCTTTGTCACTTTTTGTCGTCACAAAAAGGTTCCAAAAAAGAGCTGACAAAAGGAACTCGCTCCGCCTTACGGCTTCGCTCAGACAGCCTTTTGTCTCAATGGCCAATAGTCCTTTTGGTATCAGAGACGGTCCCTGAGCTTGTCGAAAGGCGCTTCGCGCTTTTTGTTGAAACCTTCGCAATTGCAATACAAACGCCCTTCGACTACGCTCAGGGACCGGACCTCTCCCATCCCTGAGCGGAGCCGAAGGGCTTTCAAATAAAAGAGAAAGAGAACGGTCCCCGAGCGGAGCCGAGGGGCTGACCTATCCGCACTGGTATACAACACAAAAAAACAATCCCGGCAGGTTCCGAAAATCTGGAGGGGCTGTTTGATTTATTTAACACATAATGAGGCAATTGCGATGGAACAGATTACAAATCTTCGGCAGCGAGGGGGGTCAACTTGTAAACATCTTTTCAGGCAACTTTGATATTGATCTCCTGTCCGAATTTAATGATCTCATTCACAAGAGGATTTGATGATTCAAATTCACTTTCTCTGAACGGATGTGGTTCAATCCGACTGTCAATTTTACGTCTCAGTCGCATTAATTCCAATTGCATGTCAATCAAATTGCTATAGTCTTTGAATATCACAGCAATATCGATGTCACTATCTTCATGGAAGTTCCCCTTTGCGTAGGATCCAAATAGTATTATTTTGATGTAATTGTAATTTGCATTTACTGCACCAGCAAACTTTTGTGCAATATTTATAGCATCAGCTTTATCCATGATCGCAAAATTTTGATTTTTTCAATCCACTCTGCAGCAAACTCTTCGGTGCATAACAAATAAAATTCCCTCTTAAAATCATCATAACGGGCATTGAGGTTAAACGAAGTAATTTTGTCAAGCCAGTCAGATTGTTCGTCTGTCAATTCAATTTCACTTAGTTCAGCCAATCTGTATAAGTTGTGAAGGAAAGGTGAATGCTTTTTATTCTTACTGACATAAACAGCTTTAAGCAATTTCTCAATTGATATGTGTCCTAAAAACAAAGACCATCCATAAGATTTTGAATTGAATAGACTTAGCATGGTCTGAAAATCTTCGTCAGAAGTTTCAATCCAGTGTCTGACTATTTTATCAACATCAATATTTGAATTTTCGCTACTCATTATCCTAAAATCTAGTCAAATATACAAATTTTAGCGACTGATAATCTACGTGAATCATTATGGCCTAACATAACCATACCAGTAGGTTGGATGATTCTTTGCGGCCACCTTGTGTGGCTGCCCATTCAATTCGCACAGGCACACCAGCCAGCCACCAAAAAAACATACCCGCCGGATTTTGGAAACCGGATGGGTAAAATTCTAATTGAAATCATGACCCTTCGGCTATGCTCAGGGACCGGTAGGGTCAAATTGCTATTGGCTGCCCCTCGGCTCCGCTCAGGGACCGGAAATCTTCATCTGCCAGATTGCCGGAACCTCAGGCAAAGCCGCCCAACCGGGCGGCTGTACATTGCTCCCGGCAAAAAGCGTAGAGACGTCCGGCCGGACGTCTGTGCTAAAATTATCAGATGAATTTGTGCATCCGCCCGGTTGGGCGGCTCTTTTCTGCATGATGTCGTCGCAGACGAACAACTGCGGCACCATCGTTGCAAACGAGGGGTAGCGAGATCCGCTCAATTGATTGGCTTTTTGTCGGTTCTCCCGGCTTTTCTTTCTTTGTCACTTTTTGTCGTCACAAAAAGGTTCCAAAAAAGAGCTGACAAAAGGAACTCGCTCCGCCTTCGGCTTCGCTCAGACAGCCTTTTGTCTCAATGGCCAATAGTCCTTTTGGTATCAGGTCCGGTCCCTGAGCGGAGTCGAAGGGCTTTCAAATAAAAGAGAAAGAGAACGGTCCCCGAGCGGAGCCGAGGGGTGTTGCCTAGGGGCGTGGCGGCCCGATGAACCACACAACCTTGCCATATATTGCCGCACAAATTTTGCAAAACTGGCTGGTTTGTTTGATTTATTTAACACGTAATGAGACAGTTGTGAGGGCACAGATTACAAATCTGCGCCAGCGAGAGAGATCCGCTCAATTGATTGGCTTTTTGTCGGTTCTCCTGGCCTTTTCTTCTTTGTCACTTTTTGTCGTCACAAAAAGGTTC
>CAIUUO010000079.1 GCA_903902325.1 uncultured Bacteroidia bacterium | reverse complement strand
TACTGCTTCAAAAGTTTGGAATGTAGCATGACTTCACTTTCTCTGCGCGGATAAAAATATTAAAAAAAGTTTGAATTTAATTATGACAAAATTTCACGCAAAGTGCGCAAAGTTAAAGCGCAAAGAACGCAAAAGAAAAATCCGAATAATTTATAAGCCTTATAAATTTAATTTCATGCCTACAACACGTTCTTTTTTTATCTGAAATTGAAGTTAATAAAATAAGATTTAAAATTTAACAGGCAGCACACATATTGCCACTAATTGGTTACTCCATATTCGCAGTTATTTAATTACCTTTATAGAACCTCATAATTAAATGAACTGATTATGGCCTTAATAACCTGTCCTGAATGTAGTAAGCAGATAAGTGAGTTTGCTGCATGCTGTCCGAATTGCGGATTTCAATTGACACCAGAAAATATCTCGGAAATAAAAGAGAAGTATGAACGTGAGTTCTATGACTTCTTAAATGATACAAAACAAATTAAAAAAGAGACAATACCTCAAGAGTCGAAACCTAAATTTGCATTACGACCAATCCTTCTAACATTATTATTCTCTTTAATCCTTTTATTATCAATTTATTTGATAAATTTTATTGGTACTTATAAAACTTCAGATGTAAGAAGATATGAAAATGGATCAAATGATTTGGGTAATTTTAAAAGTTCAACAAATGGGAACATTTCTGCAATACAAGACAGGTTCTCTAAGTCAAAACTTGATAGTATAAATGCTTACAAGGCTAAGAAAAACAAGGAGTATCAGGCAAAACTTGATAGTATAGATAAAAAATGGGAATATAGTAAAGCGGGGAAAATCCAAAAAAATCATCCTGAATGGTCAAAGGAAGACTGTATAATGGTTGCTGCTAATGTAATATGGATTGGAATGACTATTGACATGCTTAAAACCGAACGAGGTATGCCTGATAGTACGAACCCCTCAAACTATGGTAATGGTGTAAGATGGCAATGGTGCTGGTTTAATCATCATCCTTCTTGCTTTTATGGTGGTGATAATGGAATTATTACAGCTTATAATTAATTGCTAACACTTCCCTGAAATAAGTCGATAAGTGCATCATCTTGGGCCTTAAAATCTATTGAACGAGCCAGTAATGAATTTACGTTTTACCTGTAAATATCCTTTCTATTTCCAACGGCAACCACAGTAACGATAATTTTACCGTCATTAATCTCATAAATGATGCGGTAATTGCCCACCCGTATTCTGTAAGCCTCTTCCCCCTTGAGTTTGATATGACCTTGTGGCCTTGGATTATCAGAAAGTCCGGAAATGGCTTCTTTGATTACAGGAATGGCTTTCTTGTCCAGTTTAATGATTTGTTTCTGGGCATAACGTTCAATAAAAACAGTGTACTTCATTTGACGGCACCATCAATCTCATTGAAGGCCTGTTCAAATGGTTTTGCGTCGCCTTTCTGAGTTTTGGCTTTGCGATATTCTTTTATGTCTTCCAGTTCTTCCGAATCGGCAACAAGTTTTTCATAAACCCGGATAGGTACTTGAACGGCTATTTTATGTCCTTTCTTGTCAATGATGAAATTTTCCTGAAACATCTCAAATTAATTAATTTTTCAAAAGTCTATTACCCAAAGGTATTAAAAATTCATTTGAGCAAAGAGATGATTTCTTTATTTTGTAACAAATTCATGTATTTTCAGGGCTGCATCCCTGCCTGAACGGATGGCATGAACCACCAGGCTTGCGCCGCGGGTGGCATCTCCAGCCACGAATACCTTGTCAACATTGGTGGAGAAGTTGTTGGCCTTCACATTGCCTCTGGCATCATACTCCACTTTCAGCCTGTCGAGCAGACCTTCGTGCACAGGCGATACGAAACCGAGCGACAACATCACGAGGTCGGCTTCGATGATCTCTTCCGTACCCGGAATCTCCCTCATCGACATTTGTCCCTTGTTGTTTGTCCATTCTACCTTGACGACCTCAACGGCTTTCAGTACGCCATTTTCGCCGATAAACCTGCGGGTATTCAACGACCAGCGCCTTTCGCAGCCCTCGAGGTGGGAACTGGAGGTACGCAGCGTATTGGGCCAGAATGGCCATGGATTGTCATCCTTCCTTTGTTCGGAAGGTTTGTCCAGGATTTCAATCTGTGTAACTGTCGTAGCCTTTTGACGGATAGACGTTCCTACACAGTCAGAACCTGTATCGCCGCCACCGATGACAAGTACTTTTTTATCCTTGGCAGAGATATGGATGGACTCAGGAATGGTCTCGCCTTTCACTAACTTATTCTGCTGCTTGAGGAAATCCATGGCAAAGTAAACTCCTTTCAACTCACGTCCCGGTGTGGTTGCCAGGTCACGGGGCTTCATGGCTCCGCATGCAATGCATACAGCATCGAAATCACTCAGGAGCTGTTGCTCGGTAATCTGCTCGCCAACCCTGACGTTGGTTTTGAAGATGACCCCTTCCTTCACGAAAAGCTCTATCCGCCTGTCGATGATGCCCTTGTTCAGTTTGAAGTCAGGTATTCCATAGCGGAGCAATCCGCCCACTTCGTCATCCTGTTCGAAAACAGTGACGGTATGACCGGCCTGATTCAACAGATCAGCCACGGAAAGTCCGGCCGGACCGGAACCTACGACGGCAATTTTCTTCCCCGTCCTGGTTAACGGGATATTTGGCGAAACCAGGTTGAGGTCAAAAGCATGCTCGACCACGGCACATTCATTTTCGCGGATGGTAACAGACTCGTCATGGATGGCCAAAACGCATGATTTTTCGCATGGCGCCGGACAAACCCTACCGGTAAATTCAGGGAAGCTGTTTGTTTTGTTCAGGATGGCATAGGCCTCGTCCCATTTTCCCTTGTAAACGGCATCCTGCCATTCGGGAATATTGCTTCCTACCGGACAGGCCCAGTGGCAAAATGGAACGCCACAATCCATGCACCGCGAGGCCTGGTTAATCCGATCCTGATCATCCAGTGTCTGTTCAACCTCTCCGAAATCACCTATGCGCTCACTTACCGGGCGATAACCGCCCACCTTTTTTTCTATCTCAATAAAACCCTTTGGATTTCCCATGTTGCATTCAATTAATCTTTTTAAAAACATCTAATAGCTTTTAGCCTTTAGCTGTTAGCTTTTAGTCCTTTAGCCTTTATCCTTTATCCTTTACTTGCCCTGAGCTTGTCGAAGGGTCCTTTTTCCTTTGTTCTATTCCCTGATCGTCGGTGCATCTTCAGCCATTTCAAGCTTCCGTTTTACCTCTTTCAGTTTGGCTTCGTTCAATACTTTTTTATATTCAAGCGGGATAATCTTGACGAATTTCGGCAGGTATTCTTCCCAATTGGTCAGTATTTTCTCTGCCTGCGGACTCTGGGTGTGAAGCAGGTGTTTCTGGATCATCTCCTGAAGTTCCTGAATGTCAGGTTTTTCCTCTACCGGACTAAGTTCAACCAGTCCAGTGTTACAGTAATAATCAAAATCGCCAGCCTCATCCAAAACATAGGCAATTCCACCGCTCATACCGGCGGCGAAATTACGCCCGGTAGTACCCAGGACGACCGTACGGCCGCCTGTCATGTATTCGCAGCAGTGGTCGCCGGTGCCTTCCACAACGGCTTTGGCCCCTGAATTCCTTACGCAGAAGCGTTCTCCGGCTACGCCCTTGATGTATACTTCACCGCCAGTGGCACCATACAGCGTGGTGTTACCAACGATAATGTTAAGGTGTGGCTGGAAGGTGGTACCGATAGGCGGAACCACGATAATCTTGCCTCCGGAAAGACCTTTGCCCAGGTAGTCGTTCGAGTCGCCTTCAAGCCTGAAGGTGACACCTTTGACCAGGAAGGCTCCGAAACTTTGTCCGGCTGAACCTTTGAAGGTGCAGTTAATCGTATCTTTTGGAAGTCCGGCTTCTCCGTATCTTTTTGAAATCTCTCCTGAAAGCATCGCGCCCGTTGTACGCATCACATTGTTGATGTTGTGGCCGATCCAGACTTTTTCACCGTTCTTAATGGCTTTGTTGGACTCACGGATGAGGGTGCGATCGAGTACATCATTCAGATCCTTGGTGTTCGGATGAGTGTTGCGTATGGGGTAGATGGCTGCCTCTTCCGGCATATAGAGGAATTTGTCGAAATTGACATTCTTCATCTTCCAGTTGCTCACTTCCGGGTTGACTTCTAGCAAATCGGTCCGGCCAATCAGTTCGTCGAAACTGCGCACTCCGATTTCGGCCATGTATTCGCGGATCTCCCTGGCGATAAACTGGAAATAGTTGATCACATATTGCGAGCGGCCCAGGAATCTCTTGCGCAGGTTCTTGTTCTGGGTGGCGATCCCGGCAGGACAGGTGTTCAAATGGCATTTGCGCATCATGATACAACCCAGCGAGATCAGTGCTCCTGTTGAGAAGCCAAATTCCTCGGCGCCAAGCATACCCATGATGACTACATCACGGCCCGTTTTCAACTGACCATCGACCTGCAGTTTGACCCTGCCGCGGAGGTTGTTCATCACCAGTGTTTGTTGTGCCTCGGCAATTCCGAATTCTGCAGGCAACCCGGCATATTTGATGGAACTGGCGGGAGATGCGCCTGTACCTCCCTCGCAACCGCTCAGGATGATAATATCTGCAAAACCTTTTGCTACGCCAGCTGCGATAGTTCCAACACCTGTTTCAGATACGAGTTTGACCGAGACTTTGGCCTTTGGATTGACATTCTTTAAATCGAATATAAGCTGGGCAAGATCCTCAATGGAATAAATATCGTGGTGAGGCGGAGGTGATATCAGGGTAATACCCGGAGTTGAATTCCTTGTTTTTGCAATGATCTTGTTGACCTTGAATCCAGGCAACTGACCGCCCTCACCCGGTTTTGCACCCTGCGCAATCTTGATCTGCAGTTCTTCCGCATTTATCAGGTAGTTGTTGGTTACCCCAAAACGGCCGGATGCGATTTGCTTGATCTTGGAGTTTTTATTCGTTCCGAAACGTTCGGGATCTTCGCCTCCCTCTCCGGTATTGCTCCGGCCGCCGATCTCATTCATAGCAATGGCAAGGGCTTCATGAGCCTCGATGGATATGGAACCATAGGACATGGCACCAGTGACAAATCGTTTCAAAATATTTTCTGCAGGTTCAACCTCTTCGATCGGAATTGGATGGCTCTTCCATTTCAGTGCACCCCTGACAAAAGCCGGTTTTCTGTTTTGTGTATCAACGAGTGTGCTGAATTTCTTGAATACCTCGTAATTGTCAGTCTTCGTAGCCCATTGCAGCAATGCGATCGATTCGGGGTTCCATGCATGGTGTTCACCGTTGTTTCTGTAAGAATATTCCCCGTTGCTTTCGAAAATTGTCTTTTTCTGGTCCTTGCTGTAGGCTTCCTCGTGGAACATCACGGCTTCCGTGAACAGTTCTTTGGAACCTACTCCGCTGATGCGAGATGAAGTGCCCTTGAAATATTCGTCGATCAAAGCATCGCTGACCCCAACCGCTTCAAAAAGCTGGGACCCATGGTAGGAGCGAAGGGTCGATATTCCCATTTTGGAGAGTACTTTCAAAAGACCCTTGTCGATGGCCTTGATGTAGTTTTTCCGTGCTTCGGCGTATGGCAGCTTGATTTCTCCGCCCTTGACCATGTTGCTGATTGCACCAAAGGCGAGGTATGGATTGATTGCACTCGCACCATAACCAAGAAGCAGGGCAAAATGCATGATTTCACGTGGTTCGGCACTTTCTACCAGAATACCGATCTGCATCCGCTTCTTTGTCTTGATCAGATGATGATGAACGGCGGCGACGGAAAGCAAGGATGGAATCGGTACCATCTCCTCGGAAATCGTACGGTCGGTGAGAATGATGAAGTTTTTCTTTTCATCCACCGCCCTTTCTGCACTTTCAAGCATCTTGGTAAAGGCATTGACGAATCCTTCCGGTCCTTCTTTCTTCGGGAAAACCATCGGTATGGTGGCGTGGGTAAACTCCTCACGCTTCATGTCCTTGATTTTTCCAAGGTCAGTATTGGTGATAATCGGACTGTCAAACTTGATCAGCTTGGCATGGATGGAGGTCTCATTCAGGATGTTGCTGGAAAGCGAGCCAATGTAATTGGTCAGCGACATCACCAATCCCTCACGGATCGGGTCGATCGGCGGATTGGTCACCTGTGCAAATAGCTGCCTGAAATAGCTGAAGAAACGCTTTGGTTTATCCGAAAAAACGGCCAACGGAGTGTCGTTACCCATGGAGCTTGTAGGCTCATTGGCAGTTTCGGCCATCTCCTTGATGATGATCTGCATATCCTCCTTGCTGTAGCCGAACACCTTGCTGTAAACCCCAAACTGGTCGCCCATGTTGGAGGGCACCCGCTGCTTGACTTCGATATCCTCCAGCATAAGCCTGTTCTCTTTCAGCCAGTTGATATAGGGGTTTCTCCTGCTCAGGTCGGCTTTCACCTCCTTGTCAGGAATGATAATTCCCAGCTGCGTGTCGACGAGCAATAACTTACCCGGGCGAAGCCTGCCTTTTTCCTTGATCTCTTCGGGTTTAAAAATTTGCACACCCACTTCAGAACCCATCACGATCAGGTCGTTTTTGGTGATTACATACCTGGAAGGTCTCAGACCATTGCGGTCGAGGGTGCCGCCAATGTACCTGCCATCCGAAAACACCATGGAGGCCGGTCCGTCCCATGGTTCCATCAATGTGGAGTGGTATTCGTAGAATGCCTTGAGGCTCTCGGGAATAGGATTCTTTTCGTTGAAGGACTCAGGAATCATCATGCACAAGGAATGTGGCATGCTTCGTCCCGACATATGCAAAAATTCCAGGGTGTTGTCAAAGGAGGCCGAATCCGATTTGCCCGGTTCGATGATTGGGAATAGCTTGTCAATGTCTTCGCCGAAAAGGGCGGATTGTAGCAATGCTTCGCGGGCATGCATCCACTGGCGGTTTCCCTTGATGGTATTGATTTCGCCATTGTGGGCGATCATTCGGAAGGGCTGGGCCAAGTCCCAGGTTGGGAAAGTATTCGTACTGAAACGTGAGTGAACCAGGGCGATGGCGCTCTTCATCTCCGGATGGGTCAGATCCTTGAAATAATCCCTTAACTGGCTTGGAGTAAACATCCCCTTGTATATCATGACTTTACTCGAAAAGCTAGGGAGATAGAAACTGCTTTTGCCTGCCAGCGTTGATTCCCTGACAGTTCTTTCAGCCTGTTTCCTGGCCTGGTAAAGTTTTCTTTCCAGGTCGTCCTGCTCATAATTCCCCATCACAAAAACCTGACGAATCAGCGGTTCTGTGCTGCGGGCAATCTCTCCGATTACGGAACCATCAACGGGAACATCACGCCAGCCAATAAGGGTCAATCCTTCGGCCTCGATAAATCTGTTCAGTACCTCCACGCAATAGGCAGCATCCTCTTCGGCTACAGGAAGAAAAACAAGACCCGCTCCATACCTACCTGGCTCAGGCAGATTTATGCCCTGCGACAGGAAAAAGTCATGCGGCATCTGTATCAGAATACCGGCGCCGTCACCCGTTTTATTGTCAGAACTGGTTGCTCCTCGATGGTCCATGTTCAGCAATACGGTTAAGCCCCGCTGAACAATATCATGTGATTTGGCTCCCTTGATGTGGGCAACGAAACCAATCCCGCAGGCATCATGTTCGTAAGAAGGATCGTATAAACCTACCGGGGTTGGAAATTTTTTGTGTTCCATAACACTTGTTATTGAGTTGTATATTTTATTCCGAGTATTGTTTTAATTTTTCTAATATTTATCGTAAAAAATTATAAGATGAAAGAAAAATGGCGATAAATATTATTATTCGAAAGCAAAAGTAGCTTTTTATTTTATTTTTCCAAGTAAATACAGATTCAGTCAAGCGCTTTTTTTTACG
>CAIUUO010000078.1 GCA_903902325.1 uncultured Bacteroidia bacterium | reverse complement strand
TTAGTTCACTTTAGGCACTTTACCAAAGAAGTTGCCACTCTTAAGAAATACCAATTTATTTAATATTATTATCATGTCTTACAACCTGTTAAAAGGAAAAAGAGGAATTATTTTTGGCGCGCTGAATGAACATTCCATCGCCTGGAAAGTCGCCGAGAGAGCTTATGAAGAGGGTGCCATTTTCACCCTGACCAATGTGCCATTTGCATTACGAATGGGAGACACGCACATATTGGCTGAAAAATGCAATACTGAAGTGATTGCTGCCGATGCCGTAAGCGTGCCGGATCTTGAAAACCTGGTTAGCCGTTCCATGGAAGTTCTTGGCGGCAAACTCGACTTTATACTTCATTCCATCGGAATGTCGCCCAACGTGCGCAAAGGGAAACACTACAGCGAACTTGACTACGATTTACTTGCCAAGACGCTCGATGTTTCTGCAATCTCGTTCCACAAGGTTCTGCAGGTTGCCAGAAAAATGGATGCACTAAATCCATGGTCTTCTGTTCTTGCACTTTCCTATGTTGCCTCGCAGAGGACTTTTTACGGCTACAACGATATGGCCGATGCCAAATCATTGCTTGAATCGATTGCACGAAGCTTCGGATATATATATGGCCGAGAACGCAATGTCCGAATCAATACCATCTCGCAGTCACCTACGCCGACTACAGCGGGAAATGGCATCAAAATGTTTGATAGCCTGCTTGATTTCTCCGAAAGGATGTCGCCGCTTGGGAATGCCACTGCCGACGAATGTGCGGATTATTGCATCGTCATGTTTTCAGACCTGACGAAAAAGGTTACCATGCAAAACCTATTCCACGATGGCGGATTCTCTTCCATGGGAATGAGTCTGCGCGCGATGGAGCAGTACAACAGGGGTAATTGCGACGAAGAGGTGGATCCGAACCATATCTACGATTAAAGGCTAAAGGATAAAGGATAAAGGAAAAAGTGGGCAGTTGTTCTGAATAATAAGAGGTAAGATTTAAAGAAACTTAATTTTTACCTCCAATTTTCATAAAAGCGTTCTTCACTTTATCCTTTATCCTTTATCCTTTATCCTTTTTCCTTTTTCCTTTTTCCTTTATCCTTTATCCTTTATCCTTTATTTCTGCGTATCAAAATTCTAGGAGTTCTGGCAGCAGCCACCGGAGTTCTTGCAACGACCTGTTTTGGCCTTGAATGACCCATATTTCCCCTGCCTTGTTGTTGTTTCGGAGTTTTGATCGGATTGTGGTCTACCAATGGGAAAAGGGGATTTTCTGCGACGGGGATTTTTTTGTTGATCAGCTTCTCAATGTCCCTGATGAATTCCTTTTCTTCTGCATCGCAGAATGAATAGGCGGTTCCCTCGGCTCCGGCCCGTCCGGTCCTTCCGATACGGTGTACGTAGGTTTCAGGGATATTTGGAATCTCATAGTTGATGACATACTGCAAATCATCCACATCAATGCCACGGGCAGCAATGTCTGTGGCAACCAGAACCCGGGTAGTCTGATCCTTAAAATTTGCCAGCGCGCGTTGGCGGGCCGTTTGCGCCTTGTTTCCATGGATGGCTTCCGCAGCTATGTCGTGCTTCAACAGTGTTTTAACAACAGTGTTGGCTCCATGCTTGGTGCGGGTAAATACCAGGACTGTTTTGATCTTTGGATTTTTCAGGATTTCAAGCAGCAAGGCGCTTTTGTTTCCCTTGTCGACGAAAAACAGGGATTGCTGTATGATTTCTACGGTTGAAGAGTCTGGTGTAACGGAAACTTTCACGGGGTTATGCAGGATCGTATTGGCCAGTTTGACAATATCCGGCGGCATGGTGGCTGAAAAAAACAGCGATTGCCTGTTTTTAGGCAGAACGGCGATCAGTTTCTTCACGTCGTGGATAAATCCCATGTCCAGCATCCTGTCAGCTTCATCCAGCACGAAGATTTCCACATCCCGAAGGGTAAGAAAGCCTTGGTTCATGAGATCGAGCAACCTGCCGGGCGTTGCTACCAGGATGTCGACGCCTTTTCTGAGGGCCTCTGTTTGCGGTTTCTGGCCTACACCACCAAACAAAACCGTACAGGTAAGACCCGCATGCCTGCCATAGGCTTTAAAACTCTCTTCAATCTGAATGGCCAACTCCCTGGTTGGCGTAACGATCAGACTTCTTATCTTTTTATTCTTACCAAAACTCTTGTTTGAACTTAGAAGTTGAAGGATTGGAATTGCAAATGCTGCTGTCTTTCCTGTTCCTGTCTGTGCACAACCCAACAGGTCTGTTCCTTGCAATATGATGGGAATTGCTTCTGCCTGAATGGGGGTCGGAATAGTATAACCTTCTTCTTCAACGGCTTTTAAGATGGGTTCTATGATGTTTAATGAACGAAATAGCATGTAAAATGTGTGATGTTAATTTTGCGCAAAGGTACATGAATAATTGCTATTAGCAATTAGCCATTGGCTTTTAGCCTTTCGCCCTTTGTATTTAACTTTCGCCTTTCGCCTTGGCTCCATGCTCCATGCTCCATGCTCCATGCCCCATGCCCCATGCTCCATGCCCCATGCTCCATGCTCCATGCTCCATGCTCCATGCTCCATGCTCCATGCTCCATGCTCCATGCTCCATGCTCCATGCCTTTGGCCAACAGCTTTCCCCTACCTCTTGTGCAAACCACATTCTTTGGTATCGGGATTTTCCCACCACCAGCGACCGGCACGAAGATCCTCTCCTGGAAGTATTGCCCTAGTGCAAGGTTGACAGCCAATACTCGGAAAATCACGGTCGTGCAGAGGGTTGTAAGGAATTTTATGATCTTTAATGTAAGCCTTGACCTGTTCTTCCGTCCAGTCAATCAGCGGATTTAACTTGATTAACCCATTATTCTCATCCCACTCGATCGGTTGCATCTCAGCCCTCGTAACGGATTGGTCCCTTCTCAATCCACATATCCAAACATCTAGTCCGGAGAATGCCCTCTGCAATGGTTCGATCTTGCGGATGCGGCAGCAGGTTTTTCGATCCTCAATCGAGTTGTAGAAGAGATTGATCCCTTTTTCCCTGACCATTTCTTCCACATGATGCGCTTCCGGAAAGTATACCTGCATCCTGATTCCAAACTTTTGGTTGGTACGGTGAATCAGGTCGTAGGTCTCAGGGAAAAGCCGCCCTGTATCGAGGGTGAAGATCTTCACATTTTTATCGATGGAACAAACCATCTCAGTCAAAACCTGATCCTCAAGTCCCAAACTGCTTGAAAGGGCAATTCGCCCTTTGCATTCATTCAGAAAATAGGAAAGTAAGCCAATGGCATCGGCATTGGCAAGTTGCTGATTGAGTGATGATATTTTGTTTTTCATGTAATAATTCGAATAAAATTTACAGATCAAAATAACCATTTTTTTTTCAAATAGTGTTTGTAACCTGCAATAAATTAGCGTAAATTTGAGCAACAGTACTTACAATCAAGATTGTAGTCCGTGATTTCAGCCCATTCATTGTTTCTTCGTTTTTTAACCCAAAACAGCCAAAAAAATGGAAAAAACTAAAATCGTCAGTAAAATCAGAAAAAGCTATTCACTATTTTTTTTGCTGTTGGTCACAGCGTTGATTGGTTTTTTGCCCCAAAAGGGAACTGCCCAGCCTACAGTTATTGAGTCAGGTATGACGCCAAATCAGACAAACTGGCTTTTTGAAACGCCACTGGATAAGGTAAACAAGCAGGTTAAGTTTTTTATGCGCGTTCAACGACAGGGAAACCTGAGTCATTTCGGTACATTCGATTATTATTTCAAGATACAGGTACTTCGTCCTGACGGCTCCGAAGTATGGAATCAGCGTTACGGTTTCGACGAACAGGGATATGCGGAACAGATTTTCACATTGCCTTCCCTTTTCTGGGAGCGAAGCGCAGATCGCAGCAGTCCTTCCTATGGAAACTGGAAAATCCGCATGGTGATGGATGAGAAGGATTCACAAAAGGAGGTGTTTGTGAAGGAGTTTAGCCTGAATTTCTCCAATAACAAAGGTTCAGGTCAGGCCGAGTCTATCAAAACAACAGGAAATTCCTCAAATCCGTTCCCTGTAATTAAATTTAAGTACCAGCAGTGGCAGTTAAAAGGATGGGGAGTCGGTATTTTCGATGAGGTACAGACCGGATCCGAATCGTACGACAAGGAGATCAAGGTTCTTCAATGCAGCAACACTTTCAGGGTGAGCGACGCGATTGGCGCCTGGAATGCCGGACATAAGTTTGGAGTTTGGATGACCGGACCGCTTGCGGCTACCTATAAAAACAGCAACAACAATCCGCTGTTCCTCTTTGGCTATATTCTCAGGAGACCGGATGTGGAAGCCGATGGAGCCAACCCGAGCTACCGTACAAGCGCTTATTGCAATAATCCGGGTACGGTTGCCTTCCCATTCGACCTGCGTACTCCCGGAAAATATAAAATTGAGTTTCTTCTTCGTGAACGGGATAAAAATTCATGGGATGAATCCTCCTGGGTTCCGATCGGAAGCCTTGAGTTTACGCTGATTCAATAGCCCTTTGTGTCCTTCGTGGTTAAAATTTTTTACCACAAAGGTCGGAATATTCAAAATTATTTGATCTTTGACTGATTACTTTGGAAGGGAGAAAATAAACTCCAGTCCGCCTCCCTTGTGCGTTCTGGCCGAAATATCCCCTTTGAAACTAAGGATTGCATTTTTTACTATAGCCAGTCCCAGTCCGGTACCTCCCTGCTTGCGGGATCGGCCCGTATCCACCCTGTAGAAACGTTCAAAAATACGCGGAAGATGCTCTTCGGCCACTCCGGGACCATTATCGGCAAAGGAGAAATAATGGTAATTGGTATCTTCATGGTAATTGTTCAGTTCAATCTTTATTCCGTCACCCCCATAATTGAGTGAGTTTTCCATGAGATTTCTGAAGACCGAAAACAAAAGGGAATAATTGGCAATCAGAACCACATTGCCTGCAATATTCGATTCAACGGTTACAGATTTTTGCTGGATCTGATCATGAAAGCTTTCGATCACCTCATCTACCAGTTTTTTGATCATAATCTGATTTTTAGGGTACAATTCGGATGACTCTTCGATCTTGTTTAGCAAGGCTATATCGTTAACGAGTTGCGTGAGTCGTTCGGATTGACTGTGTGCTTTCTCGATGAAATATTGTTGTCTTTTGGGCTCCAATTCAGGATTATTCAACAAAGTCTCGAGATATCCTTTGACTGTTGCAATGGGTGTTTTCAGTTCATGGGCAATATTGCTGGTAATCTGTTGTTTCATCATACTCCTCTTTACCAACTGGGTATTGTCGGTAATCAGGATTTCAAAGCTCATGTCCTGGAAGATGATGCATTGAATCTGAAAATGTGCCCCGTCCCGCTGAACAGAATATTCAATACGTGGCAACTCGGATAAAGGAAGTGCAAGATTGTCAGTAATGATCTGATCTACAAACGTATTGATCCGGTGAAACTCCTTAAGTTCAAAAATTTTCTCTGCTGGAATGGTAGATTCTTCTGCAATAATGTTGATATAGAAAATGAAATGGCTGTTATTCAGAATAATTTTTTTATGCGGAGAAAAGAAAGCAACACCTTCCTTCAACACGAAAAGGTGGCTGATCAGTTTTTCCTTTTCCTGTGAAAGATCGGCCTTCGCAATTCTTGACTGTTCGAACAGGCTGCTGATCTCGTTGCTGATCACTCCGATTTCATCATTCGAAAATTTCAAATCCTCGTCCATTGCTTGTCCCATGCGGACACGAAGAGCAAAATCCTTCAGTTTTGCCACAGAATCACCCAGTCGTTTCGTAATCAACCGCAAGACGGTACCAAAGAGAATAAACAGGAACAAACAATAGAGCATAAATGCCCTGTCGATATTCAGGTAACTTTGGAGTTCAATGTTGTATTCAACAGCAGATCTGATTATCAGGTTATTATATAGCTTTGCATAATAGAAGTACTCAATATCTGTCGTAGTTGAATGACGAATGTTGAAACCTGATCCTGATTGCATTGCCTTTTGAAATTCAGGTCTGTGCGAATGATTTTCTAGCGTCCTGTAATTGGCAACAAGGTTATCGTAAAGAACATCTCCTTTTTTATCGAGGATTGTGATTCTCGTTTCGGCAGGAGGAATGAGTGTTTTCAAAGAATCAATCCTGCTTAGCTGATCCGGTTGGATCAAATTCTCTGCTCTGATGTACTTTTCAACAAAATCAGTATATCCGTTCAACCTGTTTTCAAGCAGCGAAATCTTGAATTGCTTTTCATGCAGATTCTGGTAGATCAGTATCGAGAGAAGAAAAACAAAAAAAAGCAGAAAATAGTTGGTAAACAATTTCCATTTTATGGACTTATACCGTAATTTAAATTTCTGTATTGGCATAATCAAATTTCAAAATAATACCCATATCCCGGTTTATTTCTGACATATCCGCTAAACTCGTCCATCTTTTTACGAAGCCGGGTCATGTTTACATCGACAGTCCTGTCTGTAACTATTACATCATTGGCCCAGATTCTGCTGAGGATTTCCTCCCTCGAGAAAATCCTGCCCTGATTTTTTGTCAGTAAAAGGAGTATTTCAAATTCTTTTCGTGTCAGATCAATTTTTTTGTCACCGATCATCAATCGTTTGGTTTTGTTGTCAAGTCCAATGCCTCCAATATTCAAAATAGTGGATTCCTGAATTCTTTCCTTCTGGTAGCTTCTTTTTAGAATTGTCTTTACCCTTGCCTGCAATTCCCGGATAGAAAAAGGTTTTGCCATATAATCATCCGCCCCGACCGAAAAACCTGTCAGCAGGTCATTCTCATTGTCCCTTGCAGTGAGAAATATGATAGGGGTGTTGATATCGAGCTCCTTTCTCATCTTTTGAGCCAAAGCAAACCCTGTCATTCTACCCATCATAACATCCAGCAAAAATAGATCATAATCAATTAGTTTTTTTTGCAGGGCATCTTCTGCGGAATGAACGACATCAACCTTGTACCCTTCACTTTCCAGATTAAACTGGAGGATTTCACAAATATCATCTTCATCCTCAGCGACAAGTATTCTAAAATTGTCTTTCATTTATTTTGAATTCTGATTAGTCAATAATTATCAGTCTATTAATATGCAAAATTGATATAAACATATTACAAAGATGTTTCAAAAATATTACACGGCAGTTAAGTTTGATGTTAATATATTTTGGGCAAAGTGCTTAAAATTGTTTAAGATAACAAAAATATGCCTGCAACTATTTGTAACAGAAATGTAACAAAATTGTATTCGATATTAAAAAACTTAAGGTGTAATTTGTAAGAAGAAGTGAAATGTGAAAACCGAAATTGAAGCATCCCTATAACAGGCATATTATATGAAACTTGACTCGATTTTTAGTTTTATGGTTCCAAAGGACCGGAAGTTCTTTCCTCTTTTTAATGATGCAGCTGACAACCTCGTATTGGCTTCCGAACTGCTGATCAAACTGGTCAGGGAACTTGACCTGAACCAAAGGATGGAGTACATGAGAATGATCAGGGATGTTGAACACATTGGAGATGATATTACCAGGAAATTGATGACAGAACTGGATGGAACTTTCATCACCCCGTTCGAACGTGAAGATATCCATGAACTTATTTGTAACATGGATGACATTGTTGACTACATTCATTCATCATCCAAGCGGATATACCTTTACAAACTTTTGGAGATTCCTGAAGAATTTGTCTGGATTGCCGATAGAATCCATTCTGCCAACCAGGAGATTCAAAATGTATTGCGCAGTGTTCGTTCTGTGAATGATTTCAAAAAGCATCTTCACAACATCGACAAAATCTGCGAGTATGAAAGTGAAGTAGATGATATTTACCAGGAATTTTTATCCAAACTTTTTGACCAGGAGGCAAATGCCATTGATCTGATCAAAAAAAGAGACATACTAACCACGCTTGAAAAGGCAATTGACAAATGTGACGATGTTGGCAATATTTTTTCTTCCCTTATTATTAAAATGGGATAGGTTGGCCAATTTTTATGTATGGATTTATTTCATGATATGATTTGTTAAATTTCAGATAATGAGCTTTACATTATTGATTGTCATCATCGTATTGGCTTTCTTGTTTGACTTTATCAATGGGTTTCACGATGCAGCAAACTCCATTGCCACCATTGTCTCCACAAAGGTTTTGTCACCCATGCAGGCCGTTTTATGGGCTGCTTTCTTTAATTTTCTGGCCTACGCAATTTTTGAATTGAAGATTGCAGATACCATATCAAAAGTTGTCGATACCAATGCGATCAACCTTCAGGTGATTCTTGCCGGTATCATAGCTGCCATTATTTGGAATCTGCTGACCTGGTATCTTGGCATACCATCCAGTTCTTCCCATACGCTGATCGGAGGATTGGCCGGTGCGTCCGTTGTGCATGCCGGTTGGGCAGTTGTTCATTCCAGTGTCATTTTGAAAATTGCCGCTTTCATCTTTCTTGCTCCATTCCTCGGTATGATGATTTCCTATTTCTTATCGGTTCTTCTACTGAATCTTTTGCGAAAGGGGAATCCGCACGTTTTGAACAGGTATTTCAGGAAATTCCAGCTTCTTTCGTCCGCGCTTTTTAGTTTGGGTCATGGTGGAAATGACGCACAGAAAGTAATGGGGCTGATCGCGGCAACGCTGATGGTCTATTTTAATGGCGTTGATCCTGCATCAATTCCACATTGGGCACATATTACCATGGTAGGTGGTAAAATTCATGCCATACCGCATTGGATCGTGTTGGGATGCTATTTTGCCATCAGTGCCGGAACTATTTCCGGAGGATGGAAGATTGTAAAGACGATGGGGACAAAAATCACCAAGCTTACTTCGTTTGAAGGTGTAACAGCTGAAGCGGCAGGCGCCATTTTGCTTTTTGGCACCGATGCATTTGGTATACCGGTCAGTACCACCCATACCATCACAGGAGCCATCATGGGAACCGGGTTGACAAAAAGAGTCACTGCCGTCAAATGGGGAGTAACCATCAACCTGCTTTATGCATGGATTTTGACCATCCCTATTTCAATGGTCATTGCGGCAGTTGTATATTATTTATTTATGTTTTTCGGATTATGACCTGTCCGGATATTAATTGATTCTTGATGATCAGATCCGAATTTATAAAATACATGGCTGCATTGGCCACCGTGAGTCGTTTGAAACCTTCCTTGACATTTGGAAACAATGAACCGGAATTTACGAAAAGAAGTTTCGGCGATGATTTTTACTGGGGTGTCGGTACATCCGCATATCAAATAGAAGGTGCAGTAGACATCGAAGGAAAAGGCGAATCTATCTGGGACAGGTTTACTGCCCATCCAGGCCATATCAAAGATCGTTCGGACGGGAGAATCGCCAACGATTTTTATAACCGGTACGAAGCAGATCTTAAGCTGTTAAAAAGCCTGAACTTTAAAAATTTCAGGTTTTCCTTTTCATGGTCAAGAATTTTACCGGATGGAACAGGCAGAATCAACGAGAAAGGGATTGACTTTTACAACAGAATGATTGATACCTGCCTGAATTTGGGCATCGAACCCTGGGCCATGCTTTATCATTGGGATTTGCCACAAATGCTCGAAGATAAGGGAGGATGGATGAACAGGGATATCATCGGATGGTTCTCTGAATATTCCGATTTGTGTTCAAGGCGATTCGGTGATCGAATCAGGCATTGGATGGTACTCAATGAACCTGCAGGATTTACTACTTTGGGTTATTTGGCCGGTGTTCATGCACCGAACAAGACCGGCATTGGCAAATTTCTCT
>CAIUUO010000077.1 GCA_903902325.1 uncultured Bacteroidia bacterium | reverse complement strand
CACCTTATTGACCCACTTCATCAGAGATTCAGCCTGTCCCCACGGCGTTCTATCGGCTCCCAGAATTAATTTGTAGTCAGGGATTTTTCTGTAGTCATAGATTTTTTTGTAAATAAAATACTGAGTATCGAATTCATCCTGCAAGTTGTAGTGTTTTTTCAGGCGGGTGTACTCTTGGTACTCGCTCAAAATTTTCATGCATACAGCATGGAAGGTTCCAAGATACATCTCATTCAGGTTAAAGCTGATATTGAGGGCGTTAAGACGGTCGGCAATCCGTGTACTCAACTCTCGTGCCGCCTTGGTTGTGAAGGTAACGACCATTATGGATTCTTGAGGTACGTTCTGTGCGGTGATAAGGTAGGTGACTCTTTCAGAAATTGTCTGGCTCTTTCCTGTGCCTGGGCCTGCGGTGATTAAGACTGGACCAACTGTAGCGTGGATTGCAGAACGCTGATTTTCGTTAGCGTCCGTCGTGAAGGTGGGTTTTTCTACAATGGGCTGTTTGATGGCTTCCAAATTTGCCCTCAGACCTCCTTTTGCAGGTCGGTTAAGGGTATTACAGCAATCCCCGTTCGGCAAAACTGAGATATTCTCCATCTCCGACGATTATATGATCCAACAGCCGAATACCCATAATTTCCCCTGCCTCTTTCAGCCTACGGGTAATAGAAATATCTTCGGATGAGGGCGAAGGGTCACCCGTAGGGTGCTGATGGACACACAGGACGGCAGCGGCATTCGACAGGCAGGCTGTCTGAAATACGGACCTTGGATGGACTATCGACTGATTAAGAGTGCCGATTGATACCAAGTCCATGCAGATGACCCGATTCTTGCCGTCCAAGTGCAGCGTCAGGAACATCTCTTTTGTTTCGTGCATCAAAAAGCTGAAAGTCTCAAATACCTGTTTTGGTTCTGTGTATCTGGTTCCAGTTTTAAGGTAATCAGTGATGGACTCTTTTACGACAAGGGTTTCATAAACTGCCTTAATCTGTCTGAACCTTATAGTCCTGGGTTTTTCAGCGGTTTCCTCAGTGCCAAATAAAGTTTCCACGGTCATCTGGTACCCCCTTATCGTTGTTATAGAGTGTCTGTTATTTCCGTTTAAGCCGCCCGACTGACTATCTGTTGCGATTACCACTATGGTTTTTATCCTGAAATTGTCTGGTGCTATCCTGTGTTAAGTATATGATTTCCGAAAAACATACGTTTTTTTACAATAATTTCAGGCAAAACTCTCCAAAGTTTAGCCCCTTGCAAATTAATACAATCCCTTTTGTTATTAATATATTATAACAATAACAGGGACGATTTTCACGGGATGATTAGCGGTGAAATTGTTACGTAAAAATAAAGGTACAATCTTATTTTGTTACAAGGCCACGTTCTGGCTGGTGGCTGGCGATTGAAACCTTGTAGAAGCGACTACCTCTGCCCTAGATTCTTGAGTCTGGCGGTCGAGACTTGCCGCACTGTCACAGCTCACGCAAATAGCAGTTCTGCACCTCATCAGGTTGAACGCAGATGTATTGCATAGTCATTTTCTGAGTGCTGTGTCCTAGTACCTGCATCAACGTTGCAACGTCAACGCCGTAACAAACCCTGTTCAAATATGATCCGCTTTTCCGAAGGGAGTGGCTAGAGTAGTTGCCAACAAGGTTTATGCTCTTGCACCAGGACTTTACCATTGCCCCTAGGGTTGGTACGGCCAACTTGCCCCCGCCTTTGCGGGATTGAAACAAATAGCTGTCGTCACTGACATCATTTCCCATACTTTTTATCAAGGCCTGAATTACATCATAAACATTTTGGCCGATTGCGATGTTTCGTATTTTTTTACATTTCTGTTCCCGCAATACAAATGACTCTCCAGGTTTCAAGTGCCGTACTTGCCCAACCCGAATAGAGAGCAAATCCCCCGCACGCATGAACCATGACAAGCCGCAGGTAAATAAACACAGGTCTCTTGTGTTTCCTGCCAACATTTTTTTGATCGCTTTTACATCCTTCAATGTTTTAATCGGATCTGTCTTGATTACTGCCCCAGGTTTCGGATGATTAGGATTGCTCATTTAGTACCTCCCTGTTCGTTTTTTGTTTTGTGCAATTGATTGCATATATAATATATAGAATAGCTAGTGTTAACGGTTTGTCAATAACAAAAAACCATATATATCCGATAGTTAGAATTTATTTGCTTGCTGTACTTGTGTAACGGAGATGAATTACAGAAATAGGGGGTACTATCAGAGCTGTAGCGGCAGTAATGACCATATACAGATTTGGTATAACTATCTTGTGGTGGGTATGACGAATATGCGGTTTTTGTGAAAAAAGCGGTGATAGTAAAGGTAGTTTTGAGGGAATTAAAAAGAAGAGGGTATAAAAAAAAGGCCTCAATCCTGATTTAATGCAGGTTTGAAGCCCCTTTTACCTAAGTTAAGTTTAATGATAAAGTTAAGGTTGAAACTGACGCTTACTAAGAGCTGAACCGCAGGTTCATACCCCTTGTCCAGCGTATCCATGATATTACCCCTTTGAAAGAAATTTGGTATAGGCACGTTGTGCCGAACTGATACAGGTTGTTACGGTGATCAGGTTCCATCTGCTCTTATACTTCCTCTTTCGATTGGACATAGAGGTAAGCAGCATAATCAACGTATCCTGCTAAGTAAGACAGATCAGGTACAGCAGGAAACTCTTTTGCAACTGTAGGAGTTTCATGTGCCTTGGCATATTTTGATATTTGATACCAATTAGCGATGCTGTACTCCAATACTTCAAATAGTGGCAACTTTGACTCGTATTTATTGTATAATTCGTCAAGTACCCATTTGTCCTGATTCTTGATTACAACCTTTAACTCCTTAAAATATTTAGGAATAGTATCAATCCAAAATTTTTCAAGTGCTGTAACTCTTTTTCCAGGGGGGATGTTGTGTAGATTCTCCCCTAGACCTACATTAGAATTTTGGGGTGATTGACTGTCGGACGATTTATCGTCCGACAATAAAACTCCCTTTTTATCTACTTTATCAAACTTACTATTTATAATGTTATTATATATGGAAGTGGAAGTCTTTGACGTTGACGACTTTTCCCTGTGCATTCCCTCTATTACATGAGCCTTGGAATCTAAGTACTTATTCCATGACGCTACGTCCCCTGTCATAAACAGGGTATAGGTGTGGTTTGGGCCTTTGGGATGTTTGGCAACGTCAATAATCCCTAGCTCCTTTAGCACCCTGATAGCTTTGACTGTCGTTTTATCACTATAACCCGTCATCTCAGACATTTTGGCAATGCCAGGAAAGCAAATGTCAGTACAGTCATTGGCATGAGAGTAAACTCAATAAATGAGGGAGTCCGATACACGCTT
>CAIUUO010000076.1 GCA_903902325.1 uncultured Bacteroidia bacterium | reverse complement strand
CCAATCTTTTGTTAATTTGTAAAATCTAAATGATCTAATAGAAAATTACACAATAATATCATTAAATCTTAAATCAACAGTTATGAAAAAACTTAGCTTAGTCGTTGCATTCCTCCTCGTAAGCTATGCACTTATTTTTGCTCAGGACAAAAGCGATAAGTTACCATATAACAGATGGGAAATCGGAGTAAATGCAGGTGTAGCGAATTACCTTGGAGCCACAAGTTTCTCCAAAGATGCTAGTCTGAAACATGTTAACGACTTCAATAATGATCTCGGTTTTGGTTATGGCTTTTTTGTCAAAAAGAATTTCACACATGTTTTTGCCTTGGAAGGTGCTTACAATGGAAATACCATTACCGGTTCACCCAAAGCAGGTTTGCCATTAACCACATCGGGCAATACATACAAACCATATAAGACTGGTATTAGTGAATTGGCTTTGAATACAGTCTGGAATATGAACAACCTTTTTTCCTCAAACAAGTTCGATCGTAAGGTCTATTGGTACATGAAACTTGGCGCTGCCGGGACTAATGTCAATAACATTCAATATTCTGAAGGATCAGAAATGAAACCCTGGAGGTTTACCATTCCGGTCGGAACAGGTTTGGCTTTTCGCTTGACTGACAACGTCAAACTGGATATTGGTACACAGTGGAGTTTGGTCAATTCAAACCGCCTCGATGGTGTTAACCAGGGGGGGCATGGAATCGTTTTGGGAGTTGACAGATATCCGGGATATGCCATCGCTCAGTTGCGTGACCAGTACCTCTACACACATGCTGGACTGACTTTTGTATTGGGTAAGAAACCAGAAAAGCCAGCTCCAATCGTTGAAGCTCCGAAACCTCAACCAAAACCAGAACCAAAACCAGAACCAAAACCAGTTCCTCCGGCACCTCCAAAACATGTCACTCCTGCTTGTGTAGGACAAATCTTCAAAGTGTACTTCGGGTTTGACAAATGGGATTTGAGACCAGAAGCGAAAGCCGAATTGGATCGTTTGGCCAAGGATATGCAGGAGAATCCTTCTGTAAACCTCGAGATGAAATCTTACGCTGATAGTAGAGGTCCGGCTAGTTACAACATGAAGTTGACAGAAAAAAGAGGCAAGTCAGTACTCGATTATCTTACTGCAAAAGGAATTAGCGCCTCAAGAGTTAATGCTCAAGCCTTTGGTGATACCCAACCGATCAACAGATGTAAAAAGGGTGTTAAATGTACTGAAGCTGAGTTCCAACTCAATCGTAGAACTGAAACACTGGTTATTGAATAATCAATCCTGGTACAAAATAATAGAAGCCGTCTCTGATTCAGGGACGGCTTCTTTCATCTGTGGCATTCATGGTTTATCACTCTTGGGTATTTATTACTTTTCCCTTTATCCTTTATCCTTTTCAATATGGTTTACGTAATTACAGGTGGCCCCGGATTTGGCAAAACTTCTATTGTTGATCTGCTTGAAAAGGCTGGATTTCCTGTTTGTTCAGAAGGAGCAAGGGCATTAATGCCTCCGGAATCTAAGCAAATGGAGAATCTTGATAGCATGCAAATACCCACTGACTTTGAACGGAAGATATCCTTCCATCGAATTGATTTCCTTCAGTCAATTGCGCCTGAAACCATTGCATTTTCCGATAGGGGACTACCTGATCAGATCGCTTATTCACGGTATAAAAATAAAATCCCATCATCCTTTATAGAAAAGGCGGTTTTATCCAACAGATATGCTCCGTTTGTATTTGTTACTCCCCCCTGGGAAACTATTTTTACCACAGATCAGGTAAGGAGAGAGAGTTATGCGGAAGCAACATGTATTCACAGACAAATTATAAGGGCTTATCATGAACACGGGTATGAAATCATAGAGATTCCGTTGACAAGTCCCGAAATGCGCATGAAATTTATCCTGAATATTTTGGCTATTTGAAATTCACTTGGGCAGATACTCACGCTAATTGAAAAGATAATATGGGAATATGTTTCGCGAACTTCGATTACATTTGGCCATTAAATGAACAAATTATTTTCACATGAATTTATTGTTAAAATAGTACGACAATTGATTTATATTGCCTCAATTTTTATGATATTTGTTACAATTAATCATCTTAACTAAAAATGATCAAGATGCTAAAGATTCAAACGCTGAATAAGATTGACCAGGATGGTCTGCAGGTATTCCCCTCATCGAAATATGAAATTTCCGGAGAAATTTTAACCCCGGATGCCATCCTTTTGCGCAGTTTTTCGATGCACGAAATGGAATTGCCTGCAACTCTGAAAGCTATTGCAAGAGCTGGTGCAGGAGTGAACAATATTCCCATTGACCGTTGTACTGATAAAGGCATTGTCGTCTTTAATACGCCTGGCGCGAATGCCAATGCTGTAAAGGAATTGGTTATTGCCGGCATGTTACTGGCTTCAAGGGATATTACAAGTGGAATTGCCTGGGCTCAGACATTGAAGGCTGAAGGCGATAAAGTCCCTTCCCTGGTAGAAAAAGGGAAAGCAGTTTTTGGAGGCATCGAGTTGAAAGGCAAGACGCTTGCTATCATTGGACTTGGCGACATTGGTGTGCTTGTTGCAAATGTAGCGCAAGCCCTTGGCATGAAAGTGATCGGTTTTGACCCTTTCATTACTGTTGATCATGCATGGAAACTGGATCAAAGCATCGTCAGATCCGAAAGCATCGAAGGATGCCTTTCACAAGCCGATTTTATCACATTGCATGTGCCTTTGATGGATGCTACCCGTGGATTGATTAATACAGAAAAAATATCTGTCATGAAGGACGGAGTCAAGATATTGAATTTTGCCAGAGGAGAACTGGTTGTAAACAAGGATGTCATTACAGGAATCGAGAACAAAAAAATTGCTTGCTATGTGACGGATTTTCCAGACGCATCAGTTCTGAATGTTCCAGGTATTATTCCCATACCGCATCTAGGAGCTTCTACCAACGAATCGGAAATCAATTGTGCCATCATGGCTGCCAATCAGTTGATAGATTATCTTGAGAACGGAAATATCCGCAATTCAGTTAATTTTCCAAAGGCCGTGATGGATAGAACCGGCTGTGCCAGAATTGTTATTGCCAACAGAAATATTCCTACCATGGTTAGCCAGATTACATCCATTCTGGCTCAAGACAATATCAATATAGCAAATATGCTAAATCGAAATAAAAATGAGATAGCCTATAACATCATCGATACCGATTGCGGCAATATGCCGGATGACTTGAAGTCAAAAATAGAATCAATCGAAGGAGTTCTGATGGTTCGGATATTATCCTGACAGAAATAATTTTCCAATACTAAATATTTAAGATGAGCAATTCAGTTGTCAACAAAGCAGCCGACAATATTCGTATTCTATCGGCAGCCATGGTTGAAAAATCAAATTCAGGCCATCCCGGCGGTGCCATGGGTGGAGCAGATTTTATCAATATCCTTTATTCGGAATTTCTGAATTTCGATCCGGCCGACATGACATGGCCTTTCCGTGACAGATTTTTCCTTGATCCGGGGCATATGTCACCAATGCTTTACTCAGTTTTGGCGATGAATGGATTATTTTCGATGGAGGATCTTAAGAATTTCCGCCAATGGGGTTCGGTAACACCCGGACACCCTGAGGTTGATGTGGAACGCGGTATAGAGAATACGTCAGGACCTCTCGGCCAAGGTCATACCATGGCTGTTGGTGCTGCCATTGCTGAGCGTTTCATGGTTGCCCGTTTCGGAGAGTGGATGTCGCACAAGACCTTCACTTTTATCTCTGACGGTGGAGTCCAGGAAGAAATTTCTCAGGGAGCGGGTCGTTTGGCCGGTCACCTTGGGCTGAACAACCTCATCATGTTCTATGACTCCAATGATATCCAGCTTTCCACTGAAACCAGTTCGGTAACTTCTGAAGATACAGCCGCCAAATACAAAGCCTGGGGATGGAACGTTTTATCCATCAATGGAAATGATGCTGATGCGATTCGATCAGCTTTGAGGACTGCTTTACAGGAGAAGAAACGGCCAACGATCATCATTGGTAAAACGATTATGGGCAAAGGCGCTGTCAGGGAAGATGGTTCAAATTTTGAACGTCAGTGCTCCACACACGGGCAACCTTTGACTCATGCAGGTGCTTCTTTTAAAAAAACTATTGCCAACCTTGGCGGAGACCCGGAAAATCCATTTGTTATTTTCCCTGAAGTAGCAGATCTATACCAAAAAAGAAAAGAATATTTGCTCACATGGGCCGATAAGAAAAACGAGGAGGAGGATGCCTGGGCATTGGCAAATCCGGAACTTGAAGCCAAACTGGAAATATTTCTCTCCGGTGAAGCGCCGGATTTTGATTATTCAAAGATTACACAGAAACCTGGCGCCGCTACAAGAAATGCTTCTGCAACCGTTTTGGCGGCCTATGCCAAAGGAATCGAAAATATGATTGTCTCATCAGCCGACCTTTCCAATTCTGATAAAACAGACGGTTTCCTGAATAATACCCATGCTTTCACAAATGGCGACTTCTCCGGAGCTTTCCTCCAGGCAGGCGTGTGTGAACTGACCATGGCCTGCGTGATGAACGGTATGGCGCTTCACGGAGGTGTTATTCCGGTTTGTGGGACTTTTTTCGTCTTTTCAGATTATATGAAGCCTGCACTCAGAATGTCAGCTTTGATGCAACTTCCGGTTAAATATGTATGGACCCACGATGCATTCCGTGTTGGTGAAGATGGTCCTACCCATCAACCTGTCGAACATGAAGCCCAATTGCGGTTAATGGAACAATTGAAGAATCATCACGGTGATAATTCTGTGTTGGTTCTTCGTCCTGCTGATGCCAGTGAAACAACAGTAGCATGGAAAGTTGCCCTCGAAAATACCTCTACTCCAACTGCTCTTATTTTTTCGCGACAAAACATCAAGGATCTTCCTGCTGCCACAAGCAGGACGGAAGAAGCCGAACAACTTGCCAAAGGAGCCTATGTGGTTGAACCCTGTGAAAAACCTGATGTGATACTTGTTGCGTCCGGTTCTGAAGTTGCTACGCTGGTAGAAGGCGCTCAGTTGCTCCGCGAACGTGATGGTAAAAAAGTGAGGGTTGTGTCTGCTCCGTCTGAAGGTTTATTCAGGGAGCAGGATTTGGCCTATCAGCACCAGGTACTGACTCCGGGTATACCAAAATTCGGATTGACAGCAGGATTGCCTGTTACATTGAGAGGTTTGGTCGGAGATGCAGGAGCAATTTGGGGATTAAACTCTTTCGGATTTTCAGCGCCTTACCCAGTTCTGGATGAACAACT
>CAIUUO010000075.1 GCA_903902325.1 uncultured Bacteroidia bacterium | reverse complement strand
TGTTATCTTCCTGTCTTTCTTCTTTTTAGCGATTCAAAAATGAGATAGGCTAGTGAGTTTTAATCGGGGACTTTTTCTGCCACAGAAAAAGTTGACAAAAAGATGTGCGCCTCATCTGCGATGAAATTTTTCAGGGACCCTTGACAGCCTAAAAAATTTTGCAATTCTTTTTTACCACTGTGCTAAAAAGAATCAAAAACTCAACCTCAGAAATTGGTATTTGGTTAATGCTCCAGAGAAGAAAGTGAGTAGTTGGTTACTCATTTGTTGGGCAAAGGTATTGATCGCCGCGGTGGAAAAGTAAAGGGCCGCTCAGTTGCTGCAGGTATATAATATATAGTGTGTAGCAGCTGAGCGGCACTTCGTGTTTGGTCACTTTTTCTTTTGGTATTCCCGTATCCGGATAAAACTGACATGCACCCTTGACAGAATCCACCCGGCTCAATTTGGTGCGCCAAAAATCATTAACCGGCGCGCCAGAAGCCAACAAAAGTCCGCAAGGCAGCGGCAAAACAACATGAACAAATTTGATCTTTATGAAGTGGTTACTCAAAAAATCGTTGACCGCCTGGAAGCAGGTGTGATTCCATGGCAAAAGCCCTGGAGAAACTCCGGCGGGATGCCAAGGAACCTTGTCAGCAATCGTCCCTACAACGGGATCAACTTTTGGATGCTACTTGCTTCAAAATTCACTTCTCCCTTTTACCTTACATTTGAACAGGCTCTCTCCCTGGGTGGTAATGTGATCAAAGGAGAGAAGTCAACAATGGTAGTTTTCTGGAAGATCCTTGAAAACGAGAAATCACCAGGAGTGATTGAGAAAACTCCATTTCTGAGGTATTACAATGTTTTCAACCTCGAGCAGACCGAAGGGATCGATACCTCAAAGATTCCGGCAACTGAGGCTCATGACCATGACTTCAATCCAATTGAGGCAGCTCAGGCGCTCTCTGACAACTGGATCGACAGTCCGAAAGTCATATGGGGAGAAGATCATGCCTGCTATATTCCCCACCTGGATACGGTCCGGATGCCGGATAAACGAACGTTTTTTCATGATGAGCAGTGTTATTCAGTTCTGTACCATGAACTAGTCCACAGCACAGGTCACAGCAGCCGCACCTGCCGGCACGAAAAGATCAAGAACCATGCTTTCTCGTCACCTGATTATTCACAAGAGGAGCTTGTTGCCGAGATGGGGGCAGCCTACCTCTGCGGAATCTCTGGAATTGAACTCCAAACCATAGACAACAATGTTGCCTACATCAAGAGCTGGATCCGCACCTTTAAGGATGATCCTAAGGTTCTGGTGCTGGCAGCAGCACAGGCGCAGAAAGCCGTGGATTATATCCTAGAGCATCAGGTATCTCCCTCGGGAAATTCTCCGGATAGTCAAATAGAAAAAGCAAAAGAAAATGAAACAGAAGAGGCTCCCGTGGAGTCTCTTTCTTGTTAAAATCTGGGGCGGCTTTGCCCCTTTTTTGTACGCACCTGGTTGCTTGCCTGGCAAACCTCAAGGCGCTTCATAATTGCAACGCTAACTTATCTCCCCCCAAAAGCCCCGTTTCACTTTTGCTCTCCTGATGGAATCTTGTTCTCTCCCTGTGAGTTTCAGTGCATAATTCTTAACCGGATTTTATCCAACCTGATTGCAAAACCCATCGTTCAGTGGTATTGAAATTGATGGCCGTTTTGAGACATCTCTGCAGCTGCTCTGGATTTTCAAGACCAGTATCAGGTAAAATTCTACGCTAAGAAAGTGTATCTCTTCAGGTACCGCTCCCCTCATTCAAGGATTTTCCCGGCATATCCTCTTTACTCTCCGGTATTCCAGTTCCTCTTTGACTGCCCCTCCCTAGCTCCACTGGTTTCTTGCATATAATTTTTAACCTTTAAATTACTTGTCATGAAAATTTTAACCACAGCAGCCGCAACAAGAAATGAACAAAACTTCCGTTTCAACTTCAAACTCGATACAACAACCGATTCCAAAAGCCTTCAGGTTTGGGAAGAAGAAAACCCGGAATACGCCTCCTGGAAACTGACAGAAGACAGGGAAGAATCAGCTTCCAACTAACCTCAGAAAAGCTCCTTACGGGGCTTTTTTTTGGTCGATGTTACTCATTGCTGCGTTTTAGAAAGTAGCAGTTACACTTAAATTACCCCGCAAATTTATTGATCGCCGGATCGGAACAGTAAAGTGTCTGCGGATCCATCCAATCATTTCTAAGTGCAGGATCCTTCAGATACTTCGTACTCGGTCAGTTTAATCAATCCTTCATAAACAGACATTCGCCCGTTGACCTAATCCGGCCGGCTCAATATGCTCTGCTTTTAATTTAACTGTAACGGCGCGCCAGAAGCCCAAATAAATCCGTAAGGCAGCGGTGAAAACAAATGGTTCCAGAAATTATTGCAGAGGTACAAATCACCTATTCATCAAAAGTTAAAGCATGTGATCGGTTCCGTGTTACAGGATCGAAAGATGCAGCTGCAGCTTTTCGCTCAATATGGCCATCGTACGAGCACATTGAGTTCATCTACATGCTAATGCTTAACCGTCAGAACCAGGTCCTGGGATGTCATCAGATCTCAAAAGGCGGAATGACCGGAACAGTTGTGGATGTTAGGGTGGTATTTCAGGTTGCCTTAAAATCTTGTGCTACCTCCATCTTACTTGGCCACAACCATCCATCCGGGAATCTGGATCCAAGTGATGCCGATAAGAAAATCACCAGGCAACTAAAAGAAGCTGGGGCACTGCTTGAGATCCCGGTAATTGACCACCTCATCCTGACCGAAGCAGATTTCTTCTCTATGGCTGATGAAGGATATCTCTAGACAATATCTCACTAATTTTTTCGACCGGCGAGCCAGATGCCAACATAAGTCCCCAGGGCAGGGGCAATACATTTATGACACGTTATTCAAAAGATCCTCGGCAGATCAGCGCCAAATTCTCATCCAATTGCTGCAAATGCAAAACCAGAATCCCAAAGGGAGCCACCATTTATTACTGGCCAACCTCAGGAGAGGTGTACTGCACGAGTTGTGGTGATTCACCATTTCGGCAGTTTCTCTCCTCTGCAGCTGACGAAGAGGTTTATTCAGGCAACGGAAATCCTTACGCATACTAAATTGAAGGGGAATTTTTCCCCTTTTTTGATCGCTTAGGAAAATCAACAGCTGAAATGAAATCAAATTTCTACAAATTGAATTTTACGTTTGAATTTTTATGTAAGTTTAATGAACAAATAATACGCAACATTACTTCGCTTACACTGACAACATTATGGTAAAGTGTGAAGGTTCGTTTCGTAAATAGAGGACTTACAGGCAAGCGTAGGACGACTCTGTACGGGGAAGCCGAAACCCGATAATATTAGGCATTAACAGATATAAAAATAATAGAAATGGGACTATTTGACTTTTTAAAATCGAAATCTGATAAACCGACAATTGATTTAACAGATTATAAATTTCTTTCTGACGACCACACAAGAATTGAAAATGGACAACCAACAAACGCCAATAATAAGGGTTCTTGGAGAGGAATTAGGGTTAAAACTTCAGACAATAGCACTTTTTATGTTACAATGTATAATATGAATGAAAATCACCCAGTTTGGGGAGATAACATTCAAATGGCGGAAAAACGAATGAAATTAGTTGATGAAAACACTGATAAAATTATTCTTCGAGGTTATGGAACAGATGCAATGGGTGCTTCTTTTGCCGACTATGGACTAACACTTCACAAGTCTAATGGAAATGTTAATAAAGTAACCTTACATATGCACGATAGAAGAATTGATATAGTATATAAAAAAGCAGAAGATAGAAACCAATCTAAAACCTTAAATCAATATTCCGATTTTGACGACTTTAAAGATTTTGCATATAAATGGAATACAAATATGCCTATGCAAGAAAAAATGCAAATCGCTATGCAAAGTGATATGATAAATAATCAAGGAGCAGCCGCTTATAATGCCAATGATTTAGCCGGAGCTATTAAATATTTTGAACAAGCATTAAAACTTATGCCCAACAATGATGATGCTTTGAAAAATCTAAAATTATGTTACTCTAAAATAGGTAACCATTCAAAGGTAAACGAAATGGAAAAAAAATTGAAATATCTATCGTAATTAATACAAAACGCCACCTATCGGTATAGATAAGAAAAACAGAGCAGACTGCCATGAAAAGATGAACAGATATTGAATGAAAAAGTACACGGCAAATTATACTTATACAAATCCGAATTTTGTAATTCAGAACCTTGTTACGAACCAGACAAATTCGAACTTGTTACCAATTTTGTACGTTACGAAAAACATCTTACAACGTGGTTTTCCGACAACGCTCTCAAAATATCTGCAATCTGAATTAGGCGAAATCCATAAACTTGACAACTTTGAAGAACGTTTTTTGTTCGCAACAAATCAAACACCAATATGGAACGACACCATAAAAGGCGACAGAGAACGAAACTTTTATCCTGCAAAAGACTTTTTTGAGAAAGTAATACCAAACAAATTTGGTGAATACTCATTTATTCAATCGTTATTAATTCCTGAAATTGAAATCAACGAGATTGTTGGAGAAGAAGACAAAAGCTTCATCAACCAACAAGTTGATTTTTATTTGCCACAAGCCAAACTTGTGATTGAAATTGACGGACAACAACATAAACTTAATGAAGTTACAAGAGTTTCGGACAGGATAAGAGATAATTATTTGTCAAGCAAAGGTATTAGTACAATCCGAATTGACACAAGAGAACTGCATAATGGAACTTATACTGAAAAAGTTGAAACTATTCTTAAACATCTTGAACGATTTGAGAAACTTCTTAACTTCTACAAAAACGCTTGTAAGAAAATAGAAGAAAATCAGATGAGCGAAGATGAAATTAAAACAAAATTATTGCCTACGGCAATAATTCGTTTTCAAATCTTGCTCATTGAATTGCTTACTCACAATTATTTGACATTTGACGAAGATTGGAACTTTAATATTTTATGCCACGAAGATTTACCAAATTTTGCAGAATTAGCCATAAACGATTTACTGATTTGGATTGATAAACTTTGGCAGCTAAAACACAAACAGGAACTTAAAAAGCCAAATTTCAATATTGTAATCACGAACAACAAAAATCAATTTCAACCGACTACAAAAGCGATAAACATTGATTTTTCATTGTTTAGGCGATACACAGACGAAAACAAAATCAACGAAGATGTAATTTTTGTTCGGACTGATTATTTTGACATCGTAAAAGACAAAAACTATTTCAGAGTAAGTACAACAGAATCAATTAATTACAATGTGACTGATGAGGACAAACCTATTTTAGAGTTTTTTCTTGACAACATTTTTGACAAACCAAGTTTTCGGGAAGGGCAATTTCCAATAATTTCAAATACACTAAACCGAAAAGATACGATTGGACTTTTACCGACAGGTGGGGGAAAATCTTTGTGTTATCAACTTCCTTGTCTTTTACAGCCAAGTATTAATTTTGTGGTTTGCCCTATCAAATCGTTGATGTACGACCAAAACGATAATTTGGTAAAGACACTTGTAACTAATGTGAATTTTATTACCAGTGATTTAGAAGCAGACGAAAGACGGGAAATAGAAAGAAACTTTGAGCAAGGACGGTATTTGTTTGTTTGGATTTCGCCCGAAAAATTCCAAATTCCAACATTCAGAGAAAAAATAAGTTCTATTGTTGCAAATTTCTCTATTGCTTATGCGGTTGTGGACGAAGTGCATTGTCTTTCAGAATGGGGACACGATTTTAGGACTTCTTATTTGAATTTAGCTAAAACGATAGACAAGTTAAGTCCAAAAGATGAAAATGGCGAAGGTAAAATCAAGTTTATTGGATTGACCGCGACCGCTTCTGTTAATGTTTTGAAAGACATTAAAATTGAGTTTTCACGACAAAAACAACGTTTGGAAGATGAAAACATAAAATCGCTTTTGGATTATAGCCGAAAAGAATTACAATTTGAAGTAATTAACGACAACGGAAACAAAAGCCAAAAAATCAAAGAACTACTTGAACAACTAAAAGATAACGAGAGTTTTACCGAAACAACTGAAAAAGCAGGTTTGATTTTTACACCAAATGTAAACGGTGCTTATGGTTGCTACCAAGTGGCAAATACTTTAAATTCTCTTTACCAAAATAAAGTCAGTTGGTTTTCAGGTGATATTCCCAAAAGAGATGTTTATGATGAAAACACAGGAAGAAAAATTGGAAGTGAACCAGTAATGTCAAGAGAGGAGTTTAATAAATTCAAACAGAAGGTTCAGAAGGATTTTAAAGAAAACAAGTATCAGCTTTTGGTTGCTACTAAAGCATTTGGTATGGGTATTGACAAACAAAATATTTTTTACACATTTCATTACGGTTTACCAAGTTCAGTAGAAGCATTATATCAGGAAGCAGGAAGAGCAGGACGGTGGGATAAAAGAAAAAAGGAAAACAAGAAGAAAATCGGAAAATGTTTTGTGCTTTATTCACCCGAAACACACGATTATGATAGAGTATGGAAAAAACGGTGAAAATGACCACCTACTTTCAGAGTAAATTGACCACCCATTGCCGAAGCAAATTGACCACCTGTTGCCAATTCAAAATGACCAGTGGTTGCCGGAGCAAAGTGACCACCTAAAAACAATCCTTTTTT
>CAIUUO010000074.1 GCA_903902325.1 uncultured Bacteroidia bacterium | reverse complement strand
TGACCTCAATCGGACAACTGATCCTTTTTGATAACATTCTGACAAACCTATGTGAATTGTTCACACCGATAAAGGCAGCCACTTGCAGATAAATGGATTCAATTTCTCTTGTTACCTGAGTGCCTGATGTTCCTTTCTGACCCGCGGCACTCTCTGTTTCAGCAACTTTCCCAGCAATGATTCTTGATTCAGGTGTGACAATTTGTTTTTCTGTCCCTGGGTTCGTATTCTCAGGTTGTTTTTGCTGAGCCACATTCGTTCCTGATGTTGGTATTTGTTCCTTACCAGTGCGTCCGCTTACCTCATGGATTGCATTTGCCTGAAGAATATTTTTACTTGCAATCAGTTTTTTACAATTATCAATTTCTTCACGTGAACTGAATGGTCCGATATTTACCTTGTACCATCCGTTATCCAGGGTCACAGTGGTCGGATAAGGAATTAAACCAGCCAGTGATTTGGCCATTCTCGCTGCATTATTTTCACTGATAAAGGCAGCCACTTGCAAAGAGATGGGATTGAATTCTCCGGAAGGAACAGTTTCAGGTATATTGGCCTGGCCAGAAATTTTCTGTGCTTCTGATCCCTTTACAGGCTGTTTTTGCTGGGCAATCAGTAATCCAGGATAAGTCATCGATTCAGTCGCAATGTGTCTGTTCACTTCATGGATTGCATTAGCCTGAAGAATATTTTTGCTGACAATCATCTTTTTACAATTATCCATCTCTGCCTTGGAACCGAATGGTCCTATATTTACTTTGTACCAGCCATTTTCCTGTGAAACAGTTGCGGGATATGGAGTCACGCCAGCCATTAATTTGGCCATGTTCTGAGCGTTTTTCTCGCCGATAAAGGCACCAACCTGCAGAAAGATACCCTCTGTGGAAAGGGGCAGTCCGGTAATTTTTTGCTCCTCAAATACTTTTTCTTTCGCTGATTTTTTATTTGTTATATCGGAATAATTGATGCGGATTTCCGGAACCGGAATTTCAGTTTTTGTAGTGTCAATGGTTTCTTTCTCTGTGCTTTTGAGAATGAAATCAAATCCCTCTGCAATATCTCCATCCCTGCTTTGTTTGATAGTTAGTGATTTGGACGATGGAGTTGCGATCAAATGAAGTTTTTTCAACTGAGCCGAATCCAGTCTTACCTCATAGGATCCCGGAGCCAGACCAAGGAAACTAAAATAGCCGTCTTGTTCACTCATCGTCTTACCGGCAAGCATGGAATTCTTGCCATAAATATTGATCGTGATACGACCCATTCCTTCCTTTTTTTTACCCTTTTCACGACTGATGGTACCGGATACCTCGCCGACCACTGCAATAGGGATTTCCACAATTTTATACATGTTGGGATCAACTGCAATAGAGAGTGATTTGTTACGTATCTTCCATGAAATGTTGTCGAAGCTGTTCTGGTCGAGTTCCACAATATATTTAAGATAAGGTTCCAGTTCAGAAACCCTGACAATGGTGTCGCGAAGACTTTCTTCGGCGCGTCCGCCATTGATTCTGATATTCAGCCCACTGACCTTTGGTTCACCAGGGTCTCTCTTGTTATTGCAGTTAAGATCGAGGAAAGGGGAGAACACGATCCCACCCTTCCCAACATTGACCCTGTTGTTTATTCCAAGGTAGTTTGATTTATGATCGGCAATCAAACTTCCCCGGGCTGTTTCCATCAAGGTTGTCAAATCGTTTGTTTGCCTGGCGGTAAAACCTGTCTGTGCGAAAGGAAGGTCATACCTCAAACTTAACTGAGCACTTTGGATCTTGCTGATAAGATTGTTTTCGTAGGACATAGAGAGAAAGCCATTGTTAAAAAGGTATTTTTCAAGACCAAATTTTACTGAGATCAACTCATGCCGTCCATACTCATACTGTGCCTGCGGAAGAAATAGTAAACCATAAGGTAATCTGAACGAAAAAGAGAGATTGCTGTAAATATATGGATCGGTTTTCTCCATGAACATGGCATAGTTTGTCAGATTGGTATTGACACCCATTACAGCTCCGGAAATAAGCCATTCAGCAGTCGAATAGCCAGTCCCAGAAAGGACAATATTGGAGTAGGTCATTCTGTTATAGAAAGTGAAATTCTTATTTCTCAGTGGAAGTGTAAAGATTGCTTTCCGCTCTTCCAGAAAGTTATAGTTCACTGCAGTTTGGCCGGCCTTATATTTTGTGTAATTTAGTTCCAAGAGAATATCTTTGGGCATTTGATAGTTCAGAATTGCTTTTCCCCTTACACCGTATGTATATTCCCCTGTTAGGATGAGATTGGAAAAAGGTCGTGTTGCGATCGTGGCAAAAGGCATAAGGGGACCTGAGGCTACAGAAGAGAGGTACTCAACTCCGGAGCCAATAGTTATTCCTCTGGTCAGACCGTAATTAAATACGGCCTTTGAGAAAATTGATTGTTTGCTATCCTCAACCATTCCGGAAGTAATCTTATATTCCAGTTGCTGTGGCGGTAAAAAAGTGAAAGGCACATAAATTTGCTGCTCTTTGGCACGTTCTTCTCCCCATGGTCCATAGAATTTCAATCTGATATTTGAATTCCCATAGACCAGCGGAACATCGAAATGAAAGAAACCGGATGCATCGGCTTTTTTGTAATCGACAAGTACATTGTTGACGTACAATTCGACAATCCAATTGGGATTGGTATAATCGCTGAGCGGATATGTTCCGAAAGATCTCCTGTAGGTTGTTGGACTATTAGTAAGTTGGACTCCTACCACCGGATTGTATATGGAGGCTAATGCATCAGGAGCCACCTTGCCGAAAGTGGTTTGTCTCAGCCAATTGTTACTGTTGTCTACAAATTTCAGGTAATAGAATTGGTCCTTTTCTTCAATTTTTTGGTTATTGTTCAGATTGAGAAAGAGATTCGCCTCACCGCCGGCAATTACTGAACCTAAAGCGAGGTTGAATCGGGTATCTGTTTTATCACCTATCTGCTGAGTGGAAATAACTGACCAGTCGGCCATTCCAAAGTGAAAAGGAGTGCGACTGTGTCTGATTACGCTGTCTACCCTGATATCTCCTTTTAGCCTGCCAATATTTTGTCGCATCGTTTCCAGCCGCATTTCCCGCATTGCAGGCAATTCAAGTTTGGATGTCATTAAAACAGAGAGGGAACGGAAAGTGAACTTACAATCAAGACCGAAAATCTCGCCGAAATATTTTGAGAGCAAATAAAGATTGGTTTCTGTATGTAAAAAATCGCTGCTTTTTAGCTGGTATGTTTTTCCCTGGTATGTAATTCTGTTGTTCTTTTGATCGATCAGGTAGGAAGATTGTCGGGTAAGGAAGAACCCTGAAACAGAGTCCATCTTTTGAGATAGACTTGTTTTTATTTGCAGAAAATCAAAAATGTCAGCGACAGGCAACAGGACTTCCTGATTGCGGATGACTGCCGCAATCTCTTTGCCACCTATATTTTGTACCTGAAAAAAAACTGTTATCTCATCATAAATTGGTTCGTCCTGTGCCTTGGTTTTGATCGGGCAAAGTGTTAAAATTAGGCAAAACAATACTAGTGCCTTCATTTTGAAGGGCATACCAAACCATTGTCCAACACAATTGAAAGTGTTGCCAGTTTTTTTAAAACAGTCTGCCAATTTTCCTATTTTATCACTTTTTCATGTGAAACATACTGAGATTTATTCCCATAGACATTTCTTTTTGTATTTCATAAAAACATCATTATTAATTGTTTGTAATATGTCAATAAAAGAGATAATTTAAGTAATTCAATTTGCATAAACCTCTAACGACCAACTTTTTGAATTAGTCCGCTCTGTATGCGAAGTTATTCGTAATAAAATTTTTAATGCCCTTCGCCGTGTGTAAGTGAGAGATAGTTATCAACTTTGTTTAGTTGATAAACGTGAGGAAAAATGGGTATTGAAACATGGAAAATGGATTGGGAGTTGTAGCCTCAGATGACATAAGGATTCAAAGCAAAGAATCATCCGGGAATTTTCCGCAAATAGCATTTTGCGATCAATTTCAAATTGGAATACACGTGGAAGTGAACGTGATTTTATTGTAGGGAATTGTTTGAAAACGTGATTTATAAGGGATATCAAATAGTGAATTTATAATTAAGAAATTTGAAAGTGAATTAAATAGGAGTCTATGACCAATGAATAAATGTATTTTGAAGGTGTAACTAGGGATCTATTGCTGGATAAAGGTTACATTAAAGGTTCCGCTGTAATATCCCGGTGGATTGGCGCCTGCATTTCCAACAATCAGGGTCCCTCCAATCATGACATTCATTCGGAGAGGAGTTGTCGTATTGAGAATGAAAGGCGAACCGGAAGATGACGCAATCTGTGGAAGATCAAAATTAAGGGTTAAGGTTCCTCCGCCACTACCAGCAAGAGTTGCCGAAGGAATATTTGCTATTGTAATCAGAGTTCCCTTATTTCCCTCAATCTGAAAAACAGCAGGCGAAAAAGGCAAGGCTAGACTAAGTAGTACAACGCTGCTGGTGGCACTTCGCAATCCCTGGGGAGAAACTGTTATAGTCCCACCGGCAGGTCCATGCATGAATGCGCCAAACAGAAGACCTTGTGCCAGGCTAATATGGATAGCAATAGGCCTTGGTGGGTTTTCCTGCGCTTTCAGGGTGCTCATTGAACACAATATAAAGCTGGAAATACAAAAAAATATCAGAAACCTTTTTAATATCTGGAAATGCATTGGGCTATTCATAGTCTTTCCGTATTATTATTTTTTCAGAGTCCCTGTCTTTACCTGAAACGACGGAGATAATATATACCCCGCTGCTAATGTTGGTATTGAGTTCCACTGTTTCAATTCCGTAGACTGATTTGCGCAACATGATCTGACCCTGCATATTTGTAACAATTAAATCTCCGTCTGTATTAAACGGCAGATTCACATTGATCATGATCTTATTGGAAGATTTTGATAACTTGAAGAACCTTCCTTTTGGTGGTGGCGATTGAGTCAGATCTTTTGTGGAAAAAATCAGATAGAATCGTTTTAGGTTCTCACCGGCAGTTATATAAAACCTGTAGGATGAAACTGTTTTCAAATCCTGAATGGTCTTTTTTTCCGAATCGACCAGATAAATATTCAAAGCATCGGGTAGGAGGGAAATATCCAGGGCATCGAAAATGATCCACCCGTCCTTGAGTGTTTTAATTCCAATGGGTATCTGTGTAATGCTATCGTTTGGAGCCGGAATTCCGCTGATAGAAACTTTTCTGGCATCTGAGGTTAGGAGGTACAGGTTTGGAACCGTTGCATCCGTGTTCATAAGCTTCAATGCATCCTTTTCCTTGTCGAACAGAGGGGTAGACAAAGGATCAAAATAGATTACAAATTGATCGGATATACTCCCTTTGGCATCAAAACCGGCAGTAAAGCGAAGAATTGTTCTGGGATCAAACGATGCAACCTTAAATGGTTGGGTAAAGTCGTTTTTCCTGACACTGTTTGTCATCCCAAGTGTACCTGTAACCGGATAACTGCCATCCGTTACATGAACAAAAAAGCCTTGTAGAGATGGTATGATGTTGGTAGATCCTCCTATCGAGACGCCATTCACAAAACTGCAATAGACTCCAGAGTATTCATCAATTGCACCACTGGAATCAAAGAAATAGATAGCATTGTCAATGTTTGTTTTGGTCCACCCTGAAGCGGCATACCAGTCAATCGGGGAAGGATAAGGATTGCCTACAAGATTGAAGCCGGTTGTATAAATCCTGTTATTATTGAACAAGGTGGAGGTTACCGTTCCATTGCTGACGACTCCCGTCACCTCGACTGTTTTGGGAGCTAGCAGATTGCCGAAATTGACTGCATAACCGGCCATCGGATTCAGAGAATTTGCAATATTTACCCAATTTACCCAACCAGAGATAAAGTCAACGCCCAATCCGCCAATGCTGTTGTTTTCGTTGTATTTGTAGAATGTCGGAAAGGTTGCACCAAGATTCACAAAAGGTAAAAAAGCATTTACCGTTAATGAGGTAAAAGGTGAACTAAAATATTTGTACCCATATCCAACTGCAAGATAGCGCTGCATGGTAACATTTCCTGTTACCTGAGCATTTCCTGACCCATCTATCAAGGCAGTTTGTACAGCTGATGAAATAAGTTTCAGGTTTCCGTTGGATGCCAAATCTCCCGTTGCGGCCTTTAGATATCCTGTAATATTGAGTGCCCCACCTAAAGTTACGCCTAATGTATTGCTAATGACCAGATTCATGAGGTTATTACCGGCAAAGGATCCAGAAGGAATAACCTGGGCAGCAGTTCCCTTCATTTCGATGGTTCCATTGTCAGCGGTGAAAGTGCCGTTATTGGTGATAGTTCCTGCTATCTGAAGCGTATTGCCGACCACGGTCAATGATGAACTGCTATTGATCTGTATATTTTTGGCGGAACCGGTTGCACCTCCGTTGAGAATCGGTTTGTTCGCTACGTTGGGTATCAAAACGTTCGTTGTCAGGTCAGGAATGATATTACACGACCAGTTTCCTGCGGTGTTCCAGTCTGTTCCCACGCTTCCGGTCCAAGTCCGGTCGCTGACGATTGTTACCGGAGTGGTGGTTGTAAACAAGCCGCATCCACCGGCAGCAGGTACAGAATAAGTGACTGTGTATGTATTTGGAAAGCTAGTGGCCGAATTAATTAGACCTGAAAAGGCATTTATCGTTAATCCTGCAGGTGCAGAAGAGAAGGAGCCACCAGCGGTTCCAGTCAAGGTAACTGGCATCGAACAATTCTGTGCTCCATAGGATATGGTTGCGGCTGGCATGGGAGTGATTGTGACCGTGTGGGTAGCTGTTTTTGGCCCACTACATCCCGTTGCGCTTACTGTTATGATAGAGGCGCCACTCCATCCTGCAACATAGGTAACATCTCCGGTTCCTGCGATGATCGAATTACCTCCGGTTATGCTCGAAGCATCCAGCGAATAGGTTAATCCTGTGTTGTTTGTGGATGTTGCAGTGTAGGTCACCAATCCTGCACCCTGACATCGGATAGAAGTGGTACCAAGAGCGAACACAGGAGTTCCTACTGTTGGGGTGATTGTGATCGTGTGAATTGCAGTTAATGGGCCGTTGCATCCGGAAGCGCTAACTGTAACAATCGAAGTACCACTCCAACCTGCAGCCCAGTTAACGGCACCGGTTCCGGCAACAATTGTATTTCCGCCGGTAATGCTGGCAGCATCCAGAGTGTATATTAATCCGGTGTTGTTGGTTGCTGTGGCTGTGTAGGTCAAGGATCCAGCTCCCTGACAGCGGGTTGTTGTGGCACCCAGAGCAAAAACGGGTGTCACCACGGAAGGATTTACAATTAACAACTTATTGGCTGATGTCGTTGCACAGGAACCACCGCCGGTTGTTAATGTTAAAGTGACTGGAGTGATGAATGTCGCAGATGCAGTATAAGTTGTCGTACCAGGTGTACTACCTACATTGTTGGTAAAAGTACCTCCGGCTCCTCCATCAGTCCATAAAGCAGAAGTAGCTCCTCCGCCATAGGAACCTCCCAGTGCAACTGTCGTGCCGGTCTGACAAATTGCTGCCAGTGCGCCTCCAACATTCACTGTGGGCAGTGGATTGACAGTAATCGCCAGACTCTGCGGAGCACTGGTATTACAACCATTGGTGGCAGTAACACTCAATGTTCCACTTATGGCACTGGTGTTGTAACTGATTGTTACGCTGTTTGTAGTACCGAATATTGTGGCTCCGGTTCCGCTGTAATTCCAGTTATAAGTTACAGATAGGTCGTTTGGAACAGTATAGACAACTCCTGATGTTCCCTGACAAAGGGTGGGTGTACTTGCAGTAAATGCCGCGGGTTGGGCCGCTAAAAGGGGGAAGGAGATTACCACATCATCGAAGGATAAACATGATCCACTTGAAATAGTCCATCTCAAAGTATAAGTCGAACCGTTTGTTCCATTGAAAACACTGTTTTGCAGGGTAGGGGTCACTACAGTTCCCCCTGCACCGCTAATAATAGACCAAACCCCTGTTCCAACAATGGGTGCGTTGCCGGCAAGAGTTGCACTAGTTGCCCCGCAGAGAGACTGGTCGGGGCCGGCATTGGCGGTTGTTGGTACTGCATTGGTGGTTACAGGATTGAGATCCACAACACCTGTAAGTAGCGTTCCTGATGGATAATTATAGGTAAATGAAGTAAGTACATAGGTTGCTCCGCCAGCACTTGTAGGAATAGTGGCCGGGAATGAAGCAGGTGTAATGCTTTTTGGTGTACCGTTTTCAGTGTAATTTATAGTAAAAGGCGCAACAATTGAAAGTGAAGACGTCAATGAAACGGGAATACCTCCGACACCGCAAATAGGACCTGTCGGCGACATACTGACTTTAGGTCTGACCGCATTGATGGCACCAAGTGAATAGTTTCTTGTACCCGTAACCAAGGTTGTCACTGATGTTGTCTCAACACTCCCGTTGTAGTTGTCGCTTCCGGCATTGGGTGTCGAAGCAATCTGAACCCAGTCTGTTCCGTTGTGTTCTACTACTCTCAGATCGGAAACTCCATTTTGTGTCACTAGTGGCGTTAAGTTGCTCAGCGGATCCCATGCGACATTGATAAATGCCTGACTACCTGAAATAGAGCAATTTACAGTCCAGTACTCTTTTGTATTGATTGCCGCTAACGGCGCCGCATAAGTCGGATAAGTATTAGGATTGAAATACTCAGCAGTCCAGTACATAGTGCTTGTTTCAGTGGCCCTAAGCCATAATTTATTTCCGAATCCCGAAGATTTTTTGCCAATAGGAAATTTAAACACAGGATCTCCGCGATTCAGGTTCTTGCTGAGAGGACCATCAACATAGGATGTACTACTTCCACCGTTGGGGTAAACGCAGGATGTTGAAAAATTTGTTATTTTCAAAAGATTTACGGCAGTGGTGGTAATGAGGCCATTGGTTAGAAACAATTTATTGGCCACATCAACAGACCCTGTCAGTGTAAGTCCGGCGTTGTTGTTAATCTCAAGGTTGTTTATGGCGTTGGTTCCGCTAAATCCTTGTATGGATTGGGCAGATGTGCCTGAAAAAGAAACGGTCGCATTATCGCCTGTGCCGCTGGCAAATGCTCCGGACGAAAGGAGCATCGTTCCCTGAATAAACAGTTCACGATTATAAGTACTGTTATCGAGCAAAGGTCCATTGATCAGTAACTGGTGACAAATCGTCAGATCTTTATTAGGCAGAACCCTGATACCAGTACCTGAGAAAGTCAGATTGGGCACACTCGAATAGAGATCCGCAGTGATCAAATAGTTACCAGATCCCCCATACTCAATAGTTGAAGTACCTGAACAATCAAGAAAAGCACCAAAACGTCCAGCCGGGAACATGGGGCTTTCCAGATATAATGTGCCATTGCCATAAACAGTACCCAGATAATGACCGAATAATGGATTTACAATTCTCAGTTTGTTGTTGATATAAGTTTTGTATGCAGTACAATTATTCGCATTAGCTGTTACCACATTGTTGATGGTAACCACAAAACCGTTCGGACCACCAGCCGGGCAGGGATACGTTGAACCACCCGAGGGTACCCAAATACTTTGGTCGGTCCAGTTTCCATCGGCAATACTGGTATATTGCGGCACGGTATTGGGAATGGCAGCATCCAAACCGGCAGTGTATTCGCCAGTAATCGAAGCATCGTCAACAGTTGTATAGTTAAAGCTCAGGCTATGAGTGACACAATTCACACCACTGGCTGATTTAGACCATAAAATGCCAGGTGTAATTAATTTAGCCGAATAATATCCATAACCACATTCAGGTCCTCCTATAACATCGCCAACCAGATAATTAAAGAGGAAACTACCTGAAAATCCTGTTATTCCGCTACTTTCAACCTCGTAATAGTAGTTGAGAACATTATTTGGATCAACAACTGCCGGATGGTGATGGTTGATATTGTTTATCCGGATCGAACCTGTTGAACCATTGGCTGTGATCAACACAACCGTTGGCGTATATTTCCCCGGTATGCCCAGCGGATAGGTAAATGAAGCAGGTGGAGATGTGTTAAAAATCTTCTTGATACCAACATTACTCCAGACGCCATCTGATGTAACCATTTTAGAAGCGCTGAATCCGGTGCCATTTGCTGTTATGATGCTATTAATACCAAGGGTAAGCAAGTATTGGCTGATGTCTAAAATTCCACTTGTAAGAATTAAATTCTCAGTCATGGTGATATCGTTATTCAAGGCCGCACCTGAACTATTATTCAGATTTAATTGTCCAAAAGTTCCTGTTCCCGAAATTAGTTGTAGCAAAGTGCCATTGAGGATAATTCCAGAAGTGCCACCATTATCCGAATAGCTTGCATTGTTGTCAAGATTCGCTTTTACATTTACATTGTAAATGCCACAAAATAGAGTACCATTTCTCAGCGACAGGTTGTTATTTACGGTACAATTGTTGCTGTTTAGGGTAAGACTTGTAACAGGATTGACAATCAAATTGTAGAAGTTGGTGATCGTTGTTCCGGTGAGTAATTGAACCCCACCACTAAATGTCGTAAGGTTATTGTAGAAGTTATAAGTTCCGTTATTGGTAAAATTTCCCTTAATGGTCAAATTGATACTGTTTGTAGTATTGGCATCAAAAATACTCTGCGCATTGGAAAGCAGAAGGTTTCCGTTTAATGTCAATGGATTTACCATCAGGGTTACCGTGGCATTGGTGCCTGCAATTGCCGCTCCTGTGATCGTGAGATTATTCAGCGGTACGGTTGCATCCAATAGATAATTTTGTACAGTATTGGGAATTACATTGCTGAACACAATGCTACCGCCTGTAACGATGGAACTATTTGGTCTTATGTATAAATCGCCATACAATGCACCTCCTCCTCCCCTGATCAAGTTGAGCGTTCCGCCAGACATGTTAAAGGTGCTTCCGGTATTCAGAATTTCGAACTTTGCATTGGTCGCATTTGCGGCATTCCCGTTAATTGTAACAGTTCCTGCTGTTTGGTTATAAGACAATGCACCGGTGGTTATGGAAGGATTACGGCGTATCTGGCCATTTACCACCAATATGCCACCATCCACTTGTATTGTAGGAGTACCAGCACTTGCATATTCAATATCATTGTTATTCGCGGGCGCTGCAATCGGTCCAACATAGACGTTGCCATTAGCAACAGTCAGTTTTCCACCTAAAAAGAGATCGTTAGTATTTGTGGCATTGTTGGCGATTAAAACATTGTGATTATTCACATTGGAGTAATTAACATATAACCCAGCAGTTGACGGAATTGTAAAAGGAGTAGTTGTAGAAATTGTAAAATCTGTATTTGGATTAGTGCGAGTGTATTGAAAGGTTCCATTTTGTAAGGTCAACCAATTATCGACAGGAGTTGTTAGCGTCCCGGCAATATTACAGTTAAGGGAAGTTGCCTGGGAATTGCCTTTGTTGATGATGAGGTTATTTATAATTGTTGAAGCACTTGTTCCTGAGAATACGGCAGGGGTGGAACCCTGAAAAGTCAGATCACAATAATAGCCTGCATTTTGAAGTCTTACATAAGGAGCTCCTGTTGAATTATTTGTTAAGCTGCCACCTATTGACATTGTATTGGCTAAAGGAGCACCTGTTGGAACCCCATAAATTGCTGGTTGCACATCAATATAACCATTTGCACCTACCGTAACATTTCCATCAATAATCAAGTGCTGGGGAACAATTTCGGGCATAAATATCAGAGTTCCGGTATTGACATTCAAATTACCTGTTATATGGATTGTTTTTTCAACCGTTGGATTGTATAAGGCAGAATTGTATGGAGTCTCTGTTGTATTCCAACTAACAGCTATCCAGGCGTTTGCATTGTCTCCTCCACAAGTTAAATCCCCCTGAATGGTTGTCAAGCCATTATTAGGTAAAACCAGATTGTCGCCTCCTCTTGCCGTTACCATGAGATTCCCGTATGAAGTTACATTTGCCGGCAAAATGTACAATGCACCTGTAGTACCATCAATGTCATAGAATTCGGTAGTACCATGATTGTTGTTAAAATCAGAAAAATCGCTGTTTGCCGGAAAAGAAAACACTTTTGGAACATTCCCACCTGTCACGGTTGTTGTGAGTCGGAATAAGCCATTTAAGCCTGTTGGATAACTTAATACTGAACTGAATACACTACCAGTCCAGGTATAAATATCAAGTATTGAACCTGCCTGTATCTGTAGACTTGCACAATTGGCAGTGGCCGTAAGGTTTACCGTATTATTATTTTCGATAATTACTATACTGTTTGCTCCTGGGAAGTTTACACCTGCAACTGCACCTGCCGGAACTGCAGGACCTCCAGATGAGTAAGACCATGTTGTATTTAAATTCCATGCTGAACTGGCTATACTATAAAACTTTTTGGGCGATCCAAATGCGCCTAAACCAGTTGTGTTATCACCGGCAGTAAAATCCCCATCCAAAAAACTTGAGCTGTTTGTTGGTAATGACCAGTCTGAAATGGTATTGGAACCAATATTGATATTTGCGGCCAATCCGTTATTCCAATTATATAAAGTCCGGTTATATACCGATGGAATATAAATTGCTTCAGTTCCTGTAACATCGGTTTGGTCGTAAATAAAAGTATGCGATATTGAATTGGCAGGAATACCTACGAACCCTGACGATTTCACACTCCAAAAATAGGATAAACTTTGCCCGTTTTGGGTTGTAGCCGGATGCTCATAACCTACAGGAATTACTGCAACCGAACCATAAACTGTGGGAGCACTGGTGAAACCAATTGTTGCCGGTGTCCATTTCGGCACACCTGCATGACTTGTCGAAGGAGCACCTACCGGGAAGGTAAACGCAGAAGTCGATGAATAAAATTTCGTAACCCCGCCATCTCCTGAGTTCCCTGCCGTTTGTATGTATCTGGATGCACTGGCATTGGCAATTGAAGCATTAGCATTCAGAAGTAAATTATAGGTTCCGATATTGAAAAGACGATCTTGCGAGAAAGTGAGCATTCCATTAACCGTTGTATTCGCGACCAATGAAACAGGTGAAGTGCCTGCCAAACCATTTGTATTGTTCAATTCAAGATTCTGGAATATCCCGTTACCGTCAATAGTCTGAGCTATAACTCCATTCAGTGAAATTTTCCCAGTTCCGTTATGCACTCCGGAATTGTACACATTTTGTTTAATGAAGAATGAATCTCCATTGTCGTTGAGTGTCCCCAATGTAAGATTGAAGTTGCCACCAACATTTATCGATTTCTGGCTTCCGGCCATGTTTACAGAAATGCCCGAAAATTTATTGAATGTCAGGTTATTAAGGGTCAAAGGTGCACCCAGATTGACTGTAAAAGTCTGGGGGCCGGATCCATTTAAAATGGTTGTATTAGTCCCCACAGTATAGGAGGTTCCTGTCTCGATATAAAGGTCGCCTCCAACCGAAACATTAAGGTTATTGGCGTTTAACACTCCCGATGAAAGCGTCAGATTACCCAAAACTGTAATCGGTGTACTTAGCTGTACGACGGAAGCGCTGCTTGTCCTGTTGAGGATTACATTTCCGAATGGAGCTGTCGTGGTTATTATATGGGTTAATACATCAGCAGTTCCGCCGCTTCTTGTGTTAGGGATAAACTGAACCGTACCTCCGGTAACATTAATGTTTGATATGGATGAATTTACCTGAAAGGCCATGGTAGCTGCAGCACCACATACATCAAAAATTTGCATATTGCCACCTCCCATCGTAAATACATTGGTGGCATTATTCAGGCTGAATGTTCCGGAACCGGCTGTCAGGCATGCATCATTTGCCCTGAATGTATTTAAAGGAGCGCTGACCAGGTTATCCACTGATGAATAGGCAGAAGGAGTTCGCTGAAACCTTCCCCGAAGCTGCACCATACCGCCGTATTGCTCAAAAGAGGCTGAACCGGTTGATGATAGAAACTGCTTGGCATCGACCGTTCCGTTGTTGATGATAAATTGTCCGGAAGCAACGTTTGTAGTAATAATTCCTTCAGATTCTTTGGTAGAGAAGTATCCTTTATCTATTTCCAGTTTTCCTAAGATGCAGAAGCCATTTCCTGCGCCCTGGGAGATACCTATCGTATTTCCAGCCAAGGAGGTGCCATAGGCGGTATTTATTTCCCGGTAATCGTCGGCAGTTGTAAATACTGCAGCGTCAACGCCATTCATGACCAGTGCTCCATTGACTGGGACTGTAAAAAGAGTGGAGCCATCGCCATTGGCACCTTCAGAAAGAGATGGTATCACGGTAGTACCCTGTATTTCGAGTGTACCTGTACGGATCCACAAGGCTTTTTTCAGATTGGGATTAGTAGCAGTTGCATTTACCACGTCAACTCCTGCCGTATTCGCGCCCAACAAGCGAAAATTGGAGTAGGGTCCGGAAGTATATACAGATAATTTGAAAGATTGGTCTGTTCCCTTGTCTAGTACCAGATTGTAAAAATCGGTTGGCCCTGCGCATAACAAGGTGTTGTTGGATGTACCCTGAAAATACACGGTTGCGAAACCCGACGTTGGACCCCAGGTCGTGCTCGGAAAGGCATTGTAAACAGGATAGGTTAGATTGGTAAAAGATACCGTACCGTTGTTAGTAAAATCCCCCTTAAACACAATCCGGTGTGATTGGGCATCATAATAATTTATAAATGGAGGAGTTCCTCCGGTTATTCCGATTGGATTGGATGTAAGATTATTGGTCACACCGGTTCCTACTTTAAAAACAGCACCGGCCTCGACTGAAGTATTTCCATTCACAGTGAGTTGTAGCCTTCTGGTGGTTAAATCATTGATTTGGAAAGTGCCGGCTTTTACACTTAAATTTCCGTTCAAAGTTAAATTAACTGTTTGGGTCACTATTGAACCACCTGCATTGATGGAGAGGTTATTATAATTAGACTGAGACGGAAGAACAGTGTTTGACCTGTACTCCGTGGTTCCTCCGCCTACGTTGACAAAGTTATTGGTTGCGATGACCGGAAAAACCGCAGGCATGGATGAAATAACCAGAGTCCCTTGTCCCGATAAAGTTTTAATCCCTGATGTAAACTGGTAGGTTGACAGATCTAAGAATCCAAAGGCATCAATGGTAATTGTAAGGTTTGTAGACGCTATATTTGAAGGAAGTGTAACCGTCCGTCCGGGTAATATTTCAACAAAATCGCTATTCCCTGGAAAAGTTGTTCCTACCTGGATTGTACCGCTCGGATCCGTTGTCCAGGTGGTGGGTACATTCCAATTACCATTTTGATAGGAATAGTAAGTGTCCTGAGAACCTGCTGTCCATTTGCCTGTAAGAAAGGCGCTGCCTAAAGAAGAAACTGGATTGGCCCCAAGCGCGGATGGACCAGTTGCAACCAGCCAACTGCCTGAAGTATTATTGTATGGGAGATAGGCAGCGGTAGAGCCACTTGCCTCGGCATTGTTGTACTGAAGGGAGATTGTTGCTGCACCCACGGCAATACTGTTTGCCGTAATATCCCAGTATTTGTTCAATCCATTGTTGAAAATAGCGGGGTTTGTGGGTACTGACCTGATTAAGATCGATCTGGCTGCAGGAGCGATAGGGGCTAATCCTAATAGGATGACGGGATCGTAATAGGCTCCGTTTCCAACAGGATATGTTCCGTTGAATGAGTTGTTGTTGGTATTGGATGAAACTATCAGGGAGCCCGTACCATTGGTTTCAATCATATTTGCAGCGCTGAAAGTTCCTGTAATGGCTGAGATCCCGGTGGTGTTGGCAATTGTGAGATTGTTGTTTCCCAATTGTAAAATTCCGGAAGTCAATGTAAGGATTGAATTAACCGCGGTGGTCCAGGATAAGGTCTTGGTTCCTCCTCCCGAAATAATGAGGTTGTAATAGGTCTGACCGGATGTTATCTGATTGACCCCGTTGTAATTAACTGTTCCCGTGCCACATGCAAATACTGCACTATTGGTCCAGTTTCCGGTAACGGTAATTGTCCCGGTCCCGGAGGTGATTACGCCGTTTCCTGTAATATTTCCGGTTACCGTGACGGATGAGTTATTCGTATTCAGGGCTGCAGAGGCTGCGGTTACATCCCAGTTGCCTGCAACGGTAGTCGTTCCGGCAGGCAGCGTTTTTGCCCCTGCATTGGAAAAAGAAAGATTGTAGTAGGGAGTGGCAAAGACATTCTGGGCAGCGCCGCCATTGTAATTCACTGTGTTACCTGCAGCGGTTGCCGTAAGGGTGGTAATTGTAGAAGTACCTCCGAGATTAAGAATGGTTGCTGCTCCCTGGATCAAAGTTCCGCCTGCCCCTGAAAGTGAGTTTGCACACGTTAAGGTTCCGCTGTTCGTGTAGGTTCCTGAAAAACCTGCTGATGGAATGGTATTGACAGAGGTGCCTCCAATGATTTTTGTTACTCCGGTGAAGGTGTGCATTCCGGTACTGGCGTTGTAGGTTCCATTGTTGGTGAGGTTTCCAGCAAATCCAACCAATGCAGCGCCATTCTCTGTCAGAGTACCGCTGATGGTAACATCTGATCCAAAATTAAGTGCGGCTGAGGCTGCGGCACCCTCTGACATAATGCCTCCAGGGTTGATGGTTACGGCTCCTGTAAAAGTCTTTGCACCGGTAGCGGAAGAAATTGCAAGTGTTCCGCTGGTGCCTCCACCTACTGTTGTGGTTCCGTTTACATTCAAGGAGAAGGCAGGAATTGTGAAGGTTGTACCGTTTCCAATATTAAGATTGCCTCCGATAGTTAATGCTGCAGCTGTTGTGGCTGTGGCCGTGTTACTCAAGGTCAGGTTGCCGGCAATTGTTATAATGGCCCCAAAAGTTTCGGCTCCTCCGCTTAATATCAGGTGATGATAAGCAGTTACTTTTAGTGTCTGCCCAGTACCGGTATAATTTACAGTATTACCAACCGCAGTTGCGGTAAGTGGAGGTGTAATCGATCCACCACCAAAGTTTAAAACACCTGTAGCAGCGTTTGTGAGGATACTTCCTCCGGCAAGTGTTGTACTTATTGTTAGCGTTCCGTTATTGGTTGTCGTTCCGCTTATCGTTACCGATGGAATTGTATTGGTACTTGTTCCACCAATAGTTTTTAAAGCACCAGAAAAAGTATGCACTCCAGAACTCGCAGTGTAAGTCCCGTTGTTGGTGAGATTTCCTGCAAAACCAACGGTTGCGGCACCATTCTCTGTCAAAGTACCACCAATGGTTACATCATTACCAAAAGCGATCGTGGCTGCCGCACTTTCCGTTATAGCGCCACCACTGTTGACTGTAACCGCACCCGTAAAAGTTTTTGTACCTGTGGCTGAAGATATTGCCAATATTCCGCTTGTTCCTCCACCAACGGTTGTTGTTCCGGTCACAGTCAGTGTAAACCCGGCAGCTGTAAAAGTTGTTCCGTCTCCAACAGAAAGATTTCCGGTTACTGCCAGATTTGCTCCAGTTGTTGCTGTCGCATTTCCGCTAAGGGTAAGATTACCCCCGATTGTTGTAACGGTGCCTAAAGTCTTAGCTCCGCTTCCAGATAAAGTAAGATTACCAGCATAGGTAAAATCTCCAACCGTCTGGGCACCTGCTGCGTTGTATTCAACAGTACTTCCGGCAACTGTTGTAAGTGTTCCGGTGGCTGCAGTTAAAAAAGTTCCACCCACTTGAAGCAACCCTGCCCCTGTGAAAATGATTGAGGCGCTTCCGGTACTGCCAGTCTGTGTAATATTTCCACTAACCGTAACGGTTCCGGTGGAGATTGTAATCTGATGTCTGTTGGCATTGCCACCATTTGTAAAAGCAATGTTTGCTGTATTCAATGACCCTGCACCAACGGCAAGTGTATTTGTAACTGCGTTGGGTCTGGGAATTGTAACAGTCCCAGAAACCGTAAGGGTAATACCGGATGAGATGTTTACGTTGGATGCTACCGTCGCTGTAGAGAGAAAATCCAGCGAAGTACAAGACGCATTTGCATTAACGGTAACTGTGATACCGCTATTGATGGTTACGGCATCACCTGCAACAGGCACTGCCGAACCGCCCCATGTAGCGGTATTGCTCCAGTTTCCCGAAACTGAAGCAGTCCTTGCCGCTGCAAGTGCAAGATAGTTACAACTGATTACAAGTAGAAATGCCAGCAAGAATTTCCTGACACCTGAATACCTATACAAGCTCGGCAGAACAGGCCATGGGATAATGCAGTTGAGTAACCTTTGCTTCACCCCGAGGAATTTCATGACTGCCATATATTGTGCTTTTGTCATTGATTAAGGTCATTTGACATCAGGACAGTAACGAGCTCTTCCCATTGATATTGATGCCAATCATTGCAAATATCTGTTTTTGCAAAAATAATTTTTGACAAATTTTGGTTCATTTGTATTAGAATCCTTCTTCTAAGCGTAAAATTACTATTTATCTTTAATTATAACGTTTTAGCTTGTGAAATCGAGGGGCGTATTCCTCGATAAATAGCAAGAAAAATGCTAATTAATAGTACATCAATTAGCATGCCATTATTTTTGATTTTGACCACCGAAAAGGCGTGAAATTTCTAACAATCTGCTAATCAAAATCATTACATAGTATTTGTGCGAAAGAAAAATATTTTTTTCATCCTATTAAAGTATTTTTCGCGTGGGAGAAGTACAAAAGTGCGAACTCAAGTTCGGAATTACCTGAGCTGCAGGTCAGCTTCGGCAAACTTGGCAGGTTTCACGTCACTTCCGGCTATGTATTCAACATGAAGTTTTCCGGAATGAAAATTTACACCCGCATTCTTGGCCAGCTGAAGCTGAAAAGTCCTTGATTTATTGGGAGTATACACGGCAATCCCGCTAGCCCTGCCAACGTCGGTAGTCTTACCGGTGGAGGATACATAGGCAACTGTTAAGTCTCCGTATATTGACATATTTCCGGTCCTGTTGAATTTTAAATTGAGAACGGGGATCGTGTCATTTTGATTTGAGAAACTGAGATCAGATAGCGTAACTTTTGTTGTGGATTCTCCCACCTTAATAATGGCAGGAATGGTAATCCCAAATACAGGTATCAGTCTAACAGACAAAGATTTGGAAGTATCCTTCTTTTCCTCTTCACCCAAGGGTTTCATATTGGGTACGGCTCTGAAGTAGATATGTGACCGATATTCCCCTGGAACCAGTTGATCCGTTTTGGTCAACTGAATTTTAACAATTTGTGACTCTTTAGGTGCAAGTACGATGCTGCGGGGAAAGTAGCGCAGGAATTTATCCGAGAAATTTTGACCCTCATCAGGAACTGTGATTTCAGTAAATGAACCATTGTCATTCATCCTGTACTGAACAAAGGAAATATTATATCGGGCTGTATCTTTCCCGATATTGGCTAAGTTCAATTCATTGGTTTTGGTTGCGCCTTCAAAAATAATCCGTTTGGGAAATACCATCAAGTCTCCCTGTGCCAAAGTGATTTTTGACGAGAGCAAAAATAAAAGCATCACTCCTGAAGAAATACCTATAGATTTTAATGTCGATCTCAAATTCTGCATGGTGTGATAATTAAAATTGGAAATTGCCATAAATCCCTATATAAATTGACATTTAGGACAAATATATATTTTTTTTATTTCAATTGAACAATAAGTTGCAACATAGTTCATTGACAATTGACAATGAAACATCATCCTGATTGTATGTTCTGTTGCAATCATGTTTTTCTTTTCTGATGTAACCAAATACATAACAAAAAGAAGCCCTGTTTGTTCAGAATTTTTTGAGTGATTTATTTTTTTTTGTTGGGGTACCTGGTTTGAGTTGCAATTAGCAAAAAAAAAGAGGATAGTTTGTTCGTTTTAACGCAGTTGACCCTGTTTTAGATGCATTGGGCAAAGCAATAAGAATGAGCTTTGACAAGGAGACAGGGGCGGGAGTGATTAATAGAAATTGACGGTAACCGGGAAAGGCGCGACGGACACATACTTTCCTATTCCCTGGAAAGGCTCTATATACAAGGTTGCACCTACTTTCAAGACTCCTTTTCCATTGGTAAAGTTGCCACGTCCGGTTGAGGAGGGTGAACTGGTAAAATTGCTAACCCGCATCGTCTTTCCCGATTCCCCGAGCATGGTGACATCCTGGGATGGGAGGGTGATGGTATACCCTGTAAATAAATGTTGCGCGTCAGGACTGTTCTCCGTTCCATCGTTCACTTCAAATACCGCTGAAGTAAATAAACTACCCGCAGATTCGAGCGCAACTTCGCCTGTAGTCATCGGAAATTCTCCATCGGGATTTAGTTGTACTGACCCTGCATTACCGGAAACAATTTTGCCAAATGACATGTCCCTGATCTTGATAATCCCAATAGGCGAAACGAGGGTGCCTGTGATTTTCGCGGATGCCCTGGAGCCGTTTACAGCCGGAATTACCTGTGCCCGGGTAACGAATTGGGATAGCAACAGGATGAATAAAAAGATTAATAGGAAGCGGAACGTTTTCAAGCAGGAATAGTTTATAAACGGTAGTGTACAAGTATAGTTTCCTGAATTGTTCAAAAAAAAAGCTGCAACCTGCAGCTTTCGGTATTTTAACCTTTAGTTGTAGTTGACTGTAATATCAAATGGAGTACCTGAAACGTACGTTCCGGCAGGCTGATTGGCTCCAATATTCCAGGTTGCACCTACATCCACAGTTTGCTTTCCGCTTCCATCCAAAAGTCCGGTTAACGCCGGAACACTGGTGAAAGTATCAACAGTCATATTATTTCCACCTGAAGTTACGGTAGTAGAAATGGCAGGAATCGTAATTGCATAGGTGTAATTGGCTGCTCCGGTAATGTTGAAATGTGCAGCTGTAACAGTTCCGGGATTGGCAGGAAGTGTTACACCTCCTGTTTTTGTGCGACTGCTGGCCGGAGCAAGAACTACTGTTCCTCCGGTTGCACTAACAGCCACATTCCCAAAATTCATATCTCCGGCATTGACAATGGCAATTGGAGTAACAATGGTTCCGGTTACGGTAGCATGTCCGGTGACCTGCGCATTGGCCATTACGGCGAAACCTGCGATGGCTATTAAAAGAAGTGCGATTTTTTTCATGATTGTCGTGTATATTATATTAAAGCAAGATTCAAACACAGCAATTTTAGTTGTAATTGACTGTTACAGGAAATCCTGCGGCATTCGTATAAAGATTGGCTGCCTGACTTGCACCTACATTTAATGTTGCACCCACAGTTAGAGTTTGCGTCCCAGCAACCAAGGCTCCAGTTCCTGAAGGATTACTAGTGTAAGTAGTTACAGTCATATTATGGGTTCCATCAGTAATTGTCAGAGTAGTCGGAAGTGTGATTGAATACGTGTAAGTACCGGTACCTGTTACTGTAAAAGCGGCTGCTGCTACGGTTCCAACTACAGCAGGAAGTGTACAACCTCCAGTAGTGGTTCTTGCACCTGCAGGAGTAAGAACTACTGTACCTGCACTAGCTGAAACTGCTACATTTCCAAAATTCATGTCTACGGTTTTTGATATACCTATTGGGGCAACGATAGTTGCTGAAGCTGGAGCATTGGCAGTAACCTGTGCATTTGAATTTAATGCGAATCCTGCGATGGCGATAAAAAGAATGACTAATTTTCTCATGACGTTTTTTTTAATTATTGTTGTTAATATCTTTTATTTAATTGTTCCCGCCGGTTTTCCCGATACGGGATAATATTTATTTTCCACTTTGACCACTTTTCCCTCGTTCAGCAGTTTCCGGGTAACATAACCCAGTCGTAATCTGCTCTGGCAAAGAGTTTCTTCCATTTCAGCAATCTTAACACCGTCTGGTTTGGAGTTGATAAAACTCTGTACGATCTCTTCCATCATAATGATTAATTTTCTACACTTTGTATGAAGTGACTGATGGGATGTAATCAAACGGTGTGCCAAAAAAAAAAATAACTCTTGCGAATTTGGTAAAAAGTACTTAATACGTTGATATAAAGGTATAAATTAATCTAAATTATTTCTATTCTGTTTAATCTTTTTAAAAGTAGCTGCAAATTAGCATAAATGGGGATGCTTTTTGTCCGCTCCATGGTACATTTGTGCGGACATTTGTGCGGAGCAAGATGTTGGATTTTCAGCTTTAAAAATTATATTCCGATCCGGGAAACTGATATACCGTACTTCTTCATTTTTCTGATGAGGGCGTCTCTAGTGATGCCAAGTGCGGAAGCTGTTTCTGTCTGATTGTAATTGCAAGTCTTCAACTTTTCACGGATTAGCGCAGGTTCACCATTGTTGGATGGGGATAAATCGGATAAATCAGTGAAAGGGGCCGGAGTAGTTTGGTTGCTGTTTTTCAGAATAAAATCATTCATGCAGAGACGACCACCTTTATTAAAGATAATGGCGCGCTCTGTGATGTTACGCAACTCCCTTACGTTTCCAGGGAAGGAATAGTTTTTTAATTCCTGTATCAATTCCAAAGATATTTCAGGAATGGGTTTGCCCATTCTTGAAGAGAATTCTGCAACAAAATGGTTGAGCAAAGGTTCAATGTCTTCTTTTCGCTCTCGTAAGGATGGAATATGAATATGCAGGATGTTGAGACGATGCAGCAAATCCAACCTGAATCTTTTCTCACCAACCATTTGTTCCAGATCGTAATTTGTGGCTGAAATGATCCTGAAATCTGAATATATCGGAACTGTGTCGCCCACCCGGGTAATGACTTTCTCCTCAATTGCCCGTAGAATTTTGGACTGAAGATTCAATGGCATATCGGCAATTTCATCGAGAAACAGAGTTCCCTTGTCGCTGATTTCGAAGAAGCCTTTTTTGTCCACAATTGCACCTGTAAAAGAGCCTTTTTTGTGTCCGAAAAATTCACTTTCCAACAGTGAATCAGTTATTGCACTGCTATTTACGGCACAGAACATATAGTCTTTTCTCTTGCTTGAATAATGTATGATTCGTGCGATATTTTCTTTTCCTGTACCACTTTCTCCTGAAATTAATACGTTGGTGTCGGGATGTTCAGAAGCTAACTGAGCCTGATCAAATACGGTCTGGATCGATGAAGAAACGCCAATGAATTTGCGATTGATTCTATCTTCCAGAGCTTTGGAAATTAGAGAATTACGTTCTTCTGCAATGAAAACGCGTCTTTGTAAAAGCAGATATTTCCGGGTACGTTCGATGGCAATCTGGATATCCAGGTGACGGAAAGGTTTCCGCAAATAGTCAAAAGCGCCGAGGCGCATGGCTTTTATCACAGTATCCATGTCGCCGTGACCTGAAACGATGATAACTTCAAGCAATTGGTGATCGACTTTTACCTTTTTAAGAATATCCAGACCATCAGCGCCGGGCAAACGGATATCGAGAATCAGAATATCAATATGATTCTTGCTTAAAATGGACATTCCATCAGCCACTGTATTCGCTTCGAATACGGTATGGCCAGATAAGTTTAAATATTCGGCCAATTCTTCTGTAAAATGTTTCTCATCATCGA
>CAIUUO010000073.1 GCA_903902325.1 uncultured Bacteroidia bacterium | reverse complement strand
CAGGGGGCAGGGAGCAGGGGGCAACTCTGAATGCTTTGTTTTTGTTCGAAATTAATTAATCGTTTACGATTGACCTTCTGAAATTTGTAACTTTTCTGCTTAAGGCTTCCAAATTATTGAGCAATATTTCAAGTTCTGTTTTGTCTAGAAATCCTCTTCTTTGAGCAACGATTGTGACATTTGCCGTTTCGAATATTGATCTACGTGCAATATTCAGGAAGTTCGCAAAATCCTTGTGAGAGAATGATCCTGAACCCTCTGCAATATTATTTGAAACACTTAGTGAAGATGCCCTTAACTGTTCAGCCATCCGAAAATTACCAGTTTGACAAAAGTGATCTGCCAAATCATAGAATTTGTCATTTAAATCAATCGACTCCTTCCAAATTTCTAAATCCATAAATCGAAATTGCGACATACTCTTCTATCTTTTTGGATGTCTATTAAAGTTACGGTAATTTTCTCACATTCACAAATGCCCATGCCCCTCGCTCCATGCCCTCTACTCCATGCCCCTTGCTCCATGCCCCATGCTCCATGCCCCATGCAAAATTGTACTCTTTTTTTGTTGCACCAAACCAAAAAAACTGTAGATTTGCACCTCGATTAAGAAAAAAGACTCGGTAGCTCAGTTGGTAGAGCAGTTGACTCTTAATCAACGGGTCGAGAGTTCGAGCCTCTCCCGGGTCACCAAAGGTAAAAGACACTTTACCGACAAATCAGGAAAAGCCTTCTAAATTCAACGTTTAGAGGGCTTTTTTCTTTCTTATTTATACCAACCAAAAGACAAAGAAAAGCCAATTTTAACGATAAACCCGGTACTAAATCGGTACGGTGAATCGAAAAGTCAAAATTCGTACCGATTTCTGTCATAAGTCCTTGAAAAGTCGCGCATTGTCCCAGAAAGACCCGCCCTGTTACATGTTCAATAACTTAGTTTTGAAACATTAAAAATGTAACAGTATGAGAAGTACATTCAATGTCCTTTATTACATCAAAAGGAATGAGCCGAAAAAAGACGGCAGAGTAATGATTATGGTTCGTATAACGATTAACGGTATCCGTTCCCAATTTAGCAGTAAGTTGCTTGTACATCCCGAGCAGTGGGACAGCAAAAATGAACGGGTAAAAGGCCAGGTTGCCGAAGCGAGAAACCTTAACAGGTTACTTGAAAATATAGGTTCATCGCTAAACGTGCATTATAACAAATTTATGAGCATTGACGGGCATGTGACCCCTGAAAGGTTAAAAAACATTTTCCTGGGGCTTGAGGAACAGGAACAAACAATTATTTTGTATTTCGACAAATATAACGACCAATACAAATTGAAAGTCGGAACGACCTCTACCCGTAGAACTTATACCCGCTATCTTCTTACACGCGAACGGCTGGCTGAGTTTATGAAGCAGCGGTATAACCTTTCCGACATGCCGATAAATGAAATAACAGTTTCTTTTATCGATGAGTTCTATTTGTATATCCGGAACAATACCGAATGCAACCATAATTCCTCCTTAAAATTTCTCCAGCGGTTTCGAACGATTTTATATTTTGCTAAAAACAACGGACTTAGTTTTACAGACCCGTTTGGTAGCTTTCGATTTCGGTACGACAAAGTAAATCGGGGGTATCTTGATCAGGACGAATTGGACATCCTTTATACAAAGAAGTTCCCTTCAGCCCGGTTATCCCAGGTGCGGGACATGTTTATATTCAGTTGCTATACAGGACTGGCATACGTGGATATTTTTGAACTTACTGAAGATAAGATCAGAAAAGCTTTTGATGGTCATCTTTGGATCATGACCAAACGGCGGAAAACAGATGTCAACACCAATGTTCGCCTGTTGGACATTCCTTTAGCCATATTGGAAAAATATAAAGGCAAACAGAAAAACGGGAAAGTGCTACCGGTAATCAGTAATCAAAAAATAAACGATTACCTGGAAGAAATTGCAGATATATGCGGAATTGGGAAGAAAATTACGTTCCATGTGGCAAGGCACACTTTTGCAAGTACCGTTGCTTTAGGGAACGACGTACCGATGGAAAGCATACAATGCATGCTTGGCCATGCCGATATAAAGACAACCCAAATATATGCCCATATGATCAATCGTAAATTAAGCCGCGATATGGATAAAATGGCTAAAGCTGTGAATAACCATAATCCTGAAGAAAATGCGGTTGCAATCAAATCCCGCATGGCTGAAAGTACTGACTATGAAAAAGAAAATATTTTGGCTTTAATTGGAGATGAGTCCAAAATAGAATCCCTGATTACGGATGAAACATATCTTGTTGCCAAGATAGGCAAGCTGAAAGAACTATCTGAGCGTGACTTCTTTATTTGCGTAGTTGAACGCGACTTTAAAATTTTGTATAAGTCCCCGAATATAAAGTTTGCAACTAACGGGACAGAAATAATTATTGGTTCAAAATTTTTTGGCGAGATTATGGGTGGATATTTCAGCCTGAATAATCAAGTTGGCGTATTTGAAGATTTCCGCTATGGTATAATCAACGCAAATGAGTTAAGACCAATAGTCCCTCAAAATCAACTATACCGTAATGCTGTATCTGAATAATTATCAAAACACAATCACCATGAACAGAGAATACATAAAAATCAAGGAAACCGGCCATCAGGAATTTATTGTTGAAGCCCGGCTGGTTGACGGTAACCTATGGATTAATCCCAATATTTGTAGATCCTCGATCCGCGTTTTAAAATCCAAAAATCTTTTAGAATAACTTCATGGTTGCAATTCTAACTTATCTCCCCAAAAGCCCCACATCTCTTTTTCTCTCCTGATGGAATCTTGTTTCCTCCTTGAGAGTTTCAGTGCGATATTCCTTACCGAATTTTGTCCTAACTTGATGACAAAACCCATCGTTCAATGTTGTTAAAGTTGATTGCCGTTTTGAGACATCTCTGCATCTGCTCTGGATTTCCAAGACAAGTTTCAGGTAAAATTCTACGCTAAGAAAGTGTATCTCTTCACGTACCGGTTCCCTCATTCAAGGATTTTCCCGGCATATACTCGCTGTGTTGCGTTATTCCAGTTCCTCTTTGACTGCCCCTCCCAAGCCCCACTGGTTTCTTGCATATAATTTTTAACCTTTAAATTACTTGTCATGAAAATTTTAACCAGATCAGCAGCAGCAAAAAATGAACAAAACCTACGTTTCTTCTTCACACAAGACAGAACTACCGATTCCAAAAGCCTTCAGGTTTGGGAAGAAGAAAACCCGGAATATGCTTCCTGGAAACTGACTGAAGACAGAGAAGAATCTGCTTCAAACTAACATACAAAAGCTCCTTACGGGGCTTTTTTTTTGATCGATGTTAAGCATTGTGTACGCGCTGCGTACATAATTAACCTGGACACACCTTCACACACTGATAAGCATTAATGGTTTTTAGGAGATAGTAGTTACACTCAAATTACCCCGCAAATTTATTAATCGCCGATCGGAACAGTAAAGGGTCTTCGGATCCTGCCAATCATTTCCAAGTGCGGGATCCTCCGATATTTCGTACTCGGTCAGTTTAATCAATCCTTCATAAACAGACATTCGCCCATTGACCTAATCCGACCGGCTCAATCTGCTCTGCTTTTAATTTAACTGTAACGGCGAGCCAGAAGCCAATATAAATCCGCAAGGCAGCGGTAAAAACAGATGGTTCCAGAAATTATTGCAGAGGTACAAATCACCTATTCATCAAAAGTTAAAGCTTGTGACAGGTTTCGAGTTACCGGATCGAAAGATGCAGCCAAAGCGTTTCGCTCAATATGGCCATCCTACGAACACATTGAGTTTATCTACATGCTGATTCTCAACCGACAGAACCAGGTCCTGGGATGTCACCAGATCTCAAAAGGCGGAATGACAGGAACGGTTGTGGACGTCAGGGTGGTATTTCAGGTGGCTTTAAAATCCTGTGCTACCTCCATCATTGTAGCACACAACCACCCATCCGGGAACCTGGATCCAAGCGATGCCGACAAAAAAATCACCAGGCAACTAAAAGAAGCTGGTGCACTTCTTGAAATCCCGTTAATTGACCACCTTATCCTGACCGAAGCGGGCTTCTTGTCCATGGCTGATGAAGGATGGCTCTAAATAATAGTAAGCAAATATTTTCTACCGGCGTGCCAGATGCCATTACAAGTCCCCAAGGCAGGGGCAAAACAATTATGACTCGTTATTCAAAAGATCCCAACCAGATCAGTGCCAGATTCTCATCCGATTGCTGCAAATGCAAAACGAGAATCCCAAAGGGAGCAACTACTTATTACTGGCCAACCTCAGGTGAGGTGTTTTGCTCAAGTTGTGGTGATGCTCCATTTCGGCAGTTTCTCTCATCGGTGGCAGATGAAGAAGTCTATGCAGGCAGTGGAAATCCTTATGCTTACTAAATTGAAAGAAGGGATAGCTCCCCTTTTTTGGACGTTTTGGCAAATCAGGCAAATCTCAACAAGGTGTTTTATTTATTGAATTTTACATTTACCTGATTGTTGAAATTTGCAACAAACTGGTTCAGTTAAAATTACTGAGATTTACATACATGCTGGCGAAAAGGGTTTGCAATTAATTTACTGCCTATTTGCCTAAAAATAAAGGAAAGTTAATTACTTTTAGAAAACTAAATCTGACCGCTGCAAGGATTAGCCAAATATAATCAATGATACATAAAAATAGATTCAGCAGATAATTTGTTTCAAAATGACAGAAAAAAGTTACATTATTATGTATAATCAACACCTCTAACAGCAGATTTACAAAACGAGCAATGCACAAAACAACCAGGTTTTGCAAGTAAATGTTTTTTTGAAATGCTACTGGTTTGAATTGTAATTATGAATTAAAGTACTGAAAATAAATAATGGCCAAAAAGGAACTAAAAGAAAAAGCAATTGAAATAGCTCTATGGGAATCTGCCAACAAGCTGAGAGGCAGTGTTGAACCGGCAGAATATAAACATGTGGTTTTGGGACTGATATTCCTGAAATTTGCCAGCGACAAGTTCGAAGAGCACCGTGCAAAGCTGATCGCCAAAGGGCAGGAGAAATATATAGAAATGGCGGACTTCTACAACATGGACAATGTATTTTTCCTGGAGGAAATTTCACGCTGGAGCTACATTGTAAAGAAAGCAAGACAAAGTGATATTGCGCTGATCATCGACACTGCCCTTCACACCATAGAGAAAGATAACAAGGCACTCAAAGGCGCTTTGCCCGACAATTACTTTTCCCGACTTGGTTTGGACATCACCAAATTGGCTTCACTGATCAGTGAAATTGACAGCATTAATACACTCAAAGACAAAGAACAAGATCTGGTTGGACGTGTGTATGAATACTTTCTTAAGAAATTTGCGATTGCTGAGGGCAAAGGCAAAGGAGAATTCTATACCCCAAAGACCATTGTAAACCTAATCTCCGAAATGATTGAGCCTTACAGAGGTATCATCTATGACCCATGTTGTGGCTCAGGAGGGATGTTTGTTCAGTCCATGAAATTCATTGAGAGCCACCATGGAAACAAAAAGGAAATATCCATATACGGGCAGGAATACACCAAGACCACCTACAAACTGGCCAAGATGAATCTGGCCATTCGTGGAATTTCTGCTAACCTTGGTGAAAAAGAGGCTGATACATTTGGGGACGACCAGCACAAAGACCTGAAAGCAGATTACATTATGGCAAATCCTCCATTCAACCAAAAGGATTGGAGAGGCGAAAATGAATTGATCGACGATCCTCGCTGGCGCGGATACGATGTACCGCCCAAAAGCAACGCCAACTACGGCTGGATTTTAAATATGGTTTCCAAACTTTCCGAGAACGGTGTGGCGGGTTTTATATTGGCAAATGGTGCTTTAAGCGGTGGAGGCGAAGAGTATAAAATTCGTAAAAAACTGATTGAGAACAATTTGGTCGAAGCAATTGTGATTATTCCAAGAGATACTTTCTACACTACCGACATTAGTGTTACCCTATGGATTCTCAACAAAGACAAGAAATCCAGAACGGTAGAAATCAATGGGAAAATGAAAAACTACCGTGATCGCTCAAACGAGATCTTGTTCATGGACTTGCGGCGTTGGGGACAGGAGTTTGAAAAAATGTTTATCGAACTTACTGAGGAGGATATTGCCAAAGTAGCTGGAAATTTTCACAACTGGCAACAAAATGATTACCAAACCACGTACAAAAACATACCTGAATTTTGCTATTCAGCCAGTCTGGAGGAGCTTAAAGCCAATGATTTTTCACTGGTACCTAGCAAGTACATTGAGTTTATTGACCGTGACAGCGAAATTGATTTTGACACCGAAATGAAGCGGATTCAGAAGGAATTCAAAATACTCCTGAAAGAAGAAAAAGAGTCACAAGAACAATTGATAAATGCCTTTAAAGTATTGGGCTATGAACTCTGATTACATTGTTGAAATAAAGGAGCTTTTAAAGCAGGCAAGTCAAAAGGCCTACTCTGCCATTAATTTCGCGATGGTGGATGCCTATTGGCAGATTGGCAAACGGATTGTGGAAGAAGAACAACAAGGCGAAAAGCGCGCGGAATATGGCAAGCGCATCCTTGAAACCGTCTCGGAAGAATTAACAATTGAGTTTGGAAAAGGTTTCTCCTTGCGCAGTATCCGGGATTTTAGAAACTTCTATCTAACTTTTCCGGAACTTTTGTCAATTCGGCAGACAGTGTCTGCCGAATCTGAGATATCCATGCTAAGAACGTCCTTATTACCCACCGAAGCAGAGTTGATTGCCGAAATTGAGTAAGGAACATTACTTATCAAACAACAATTTGAAGATGAACGATAACTTTAAGCGGATTGGCGATTACATAAAATTGGTAAACAACCGAAATAGTGATTGGGCGGTTACGAATTTATTGGGCGTAAATATTAACAAAAACTTTATGCCTTCGGTTGCTAATACTTCAGGGATTGATCTATCAAAATATAAAATCATTCGAAAAGGTCAATTTGCCACAAATATTATGCATGTTAACAGAGATGAAACTCTTCCTGTTGCATTATATCAGAATGAAGATCCATCAATTGTTTCACCAGCATACATGACTTTTGAGGTAATGGACGAAAATTCATTACTGTCAGATTTTTTAATGATGGAATTTCAAAGACCGGAATTTGACAGAAGGGCTTGGACTTATTGCGATTCCAGTGTTAGAGGTGGCTTAGAATGGGAAAGATTCTGTGAAATACAAATCCCAATTCCGGGAATCGACGAACAACGCAAATTTGTTGCTCTTTACAATGGGTTACTGACCAACCAAAAAACCTATGAAAACAGTTTGGCAGACTTGCGATTGATTTGTAACTCTTCCATGGATAAACTAAAAAACATTGATAATCAGCAATCTTTAAGTGAGTTAGTTCGATTGGTTGATAATAGAAATAAAAACAAAACGATTTCAAATCTTCTCGGAATAAACGTTGATAAAGTGTTTATGCCTTCGAAAGCAAATGTTGGTGAAACTGATTTATCAAAATATAAAATTGTTAAAAATGAGCAATTTGCATACAGTGCTATGCAAGTTGGCAGAGATGAAACGGTAAGAGTAGTACTTTATTCTTCTAAGGAGCCAGCAATTATTTCCCCTGCATATTTGGTTTTTGAAGTTATAGATAAAACAATTGTAATGCCTGAATTTTTAATGCTTTGGTTCCATCGACCGGAGTTTAACAGATATGGTTGGTTTATTAGTGATAGCAGCGTAAGAGCAAGTTTGGAATGGGATCGATTCAAGGAGATAAAAATACCAGTTCCTGACATAAAAATCCAGGAAGCCATCGTTACCATTTACCACACCTCAGAAACTCGCAAGCGAATCAATGAACAACTGAAGAATGCAGTTAAACCACTTTGCCCGGTGTTGACGAGGGGGGTGGTGGAGAATATAATGATGAAATAATTTGCAATAACAAAATATTGCTTTAACGAATGTAATAATTTAACAATTTAAAAGTCATGATTTTAATAGATGTAATTGGTACAGAAAAAGTAACGGAAAAACTTATTGCTCCTGTAGATGGCAGTAAGGGATTAATGATAACCCTTATTGTTTTCCT
>CAIUUO010000072.1 GCA_903902325.1 uncultured Bacteroidia bacterium | reverse complement strand
TCGTCATAGTTTATTTGCCCGGACAAGTTGCACCCCAATGCAGACTATTTTAGCCCTGCAACCCAGTGGACACCCGGTTTTTATCCTGTTACGGGTCATGACGGCCAGCGTACGGGTACAAACCTTGTTCAAAATGCTTCCTACGTGCGTCTGAAGACTTTGGAACTGGGTTATACCTTACCAAAGCAATTATTGACAAGAGTGGGTATAAAAAGCCTAAGATTCTATTTGAGTGGATATAACTTATTGACGTTTACCCCCTTGAAGAATGTGGATCCTGAACGTCCTGGTAGCGCAGGTGGCGCTTCAACAAATTCCATTGACATCTACAATTATCCGGTCAATAAAACCTATACGCTTGGTGCAAGCATTAAATTCTAAAAAATGAGAATCATGAAATTAAAACTTATATTATTTGCAGCAATTATTGGGTTTGCGTTTTCTTCATGTCATGACCTGGAGTTGCAACCCAAAGGCATTCTGGATGAGCCCGCACTGTTCGGTACTGCATATGGCGTTCAGAAATATTTTGTCCAGGCCTATATGCGACTTCCGATTGAAGACTTCATTTATTATGTTAATACAACGGACCAGGACCTAACTAATAATTTTATCGGTTATATGCCAGGCAATAGCAACAAATGGCAGGCATATAAAAACAGCCTGGCACAAATGGACGGTGAAATTTATGGATGGAACGTAGCGATGAATGGGGCTGGTTTTGGTTACTGGCCATATGCCCCCATCCGCTATATCAATACTTTCATTAATAATTTCCCCAATTATAAGGACAAGTACGATGCCGCTACCTATAACTCTTTATTGGCAGAAGGCCGTTTCCTTCGCGCTTTCTATTACGAAGGTTTGGCCAAACGTTACGGGGGTGTGCCGATTGTAACGGATGTACAAGACCCTGTAAACGGGGATCCGACAACTTTGAGTGTACCGCGTAATACAGAGTACGATACCTGGAAATTTATCCAGGCTGACCTTACGTTTGCCATGGCGAACATGAGTGCAACCAGTGTATCCGGGCGCGCCAACAAATACGTTGCTGCCGCTTTGATGTCACGTGCCATGCTTTATGCAGGTAGGGTAGCTAAATATACACAGTACCTGGGTCTTAGCACAGATGCTTCAGTACAAAAAGGTTTTGCAGGTATGGACCCTTCCAAGGCGACTGAATTTTTTCAGGCTTCATACGATGCGGGTTTATTAATCAAACAAGGTCCTTACGCACTGTATACGAAGAATTACCCGGATAAAGCAACCAATTTTGCCAACCTGTTTTTGGATAAATCATCCTCCGAGACTTTGTTTAGCAAAGGTTATGACGGGCAGACCTTTGGCCATTGTTATGATGCGCTGATGTTGCCTAACCCGGATATGTCGTCTTTTGTTGGCTCCGAAGGTTATCCAGTACTGGAAATCATGCAGATGTACGACTTCCCTTCCCTCACGGACGCTCAGGGGAAACCAGTCCGTTTCAACAAGCGCGGCGACATTAAAATTGGGATGGAACCCCGTTTGCAGGGTACCTGCTTTTTTGATGGCGATATATGTCACAATGTTGCCTTCGAAATTCAACGGGGCATTTACCTTCATTTTGGAGGTCTGGCATCCGATGCACAAAGTGGAAGTAACAACGCTCCTGTCAACGCTACGAGCAATCGTCTTTTAGGTGCCAGCAAGGGCTCTACCTATCAAGGTGTTCTTCTGAGCGGCAGACATGGGATGTCCACCGCGGGTTCTGAAAACAATTGCTTTAATGGCGCTTTTATGCGTAAATACATTGATCCAACCCGGACTACCGCCTTAACAAACGTGAACAAGGAAAACCAGTCCTGGATTGTGTTCAGGTTAGCTGAAATCTATTTGAATACAGCGGAAGCGGCTTACGAACTGGGCAAAAGGACAGAAGCATTTGATTACATCGAAGCGATCCGTGTTCGCGCCGGTTGCCTGGTAACTCGCCCTGCCCTTAATCAAAGTACGAGCAGCACCTATGGTTACCCGATCGAGGCAAGCTTACAGTTTATCCGCGATGAACGTTTGCGCGAGCTTTATACAGAGAACCATTATTGGTGGGACCTCAAAACCTGGAGAATTGCTGATCAGGTGTTAAACCAGCATTATCCGAGGGCGCTGAGTTGTTATTATGTTTTCGATGAAGGCAAGTATATATTCATTGATGAGGTTAACAGGGATAACCGGAACATTACGGCACCAAAGAATGCGGCGTATGAAAAAATTCCACAGACAGAAATTAACAAGAACACAAACTTGTTGCCTCAGAACCCGCTATATTAATTTATTAACCATTGACACAAAATAAATATGAAAAATTTATTGTATTTAATGTTTGGAGCAGCCCTGTTGTCTTTAGCTGCCTGCCAAAAAATCGATAACTGGTCCGAACCGGGGTCGCGGTTATATGGGAATGTGATCGATTCATATACGGGGAAGAATTTAATGATGGACCAAAACGACTGGCAAATTCGTTTAATAGACAGGACCTGGGAAAAACAGAACCCCGGAAGTGTTGCCCAATATCAAACCCTGGCAGTTATGTTTGACGGCGTGTATAATGATAATAAGCTTTTTTCAGGAACTTATGACATGCTTCCTTATGATGGACCTTTTTGGCCTGTTGATACAGTAAAGGGGGTAGTCCTTGATAAAGAGAAACAACAAGATTTCAAGGTAACCCCTTACCTGCAGCTTTCGAATTTCACTGCAACACTTGTCGGGAATAGTCTGACCCTTTCCTGCAACGTGAAGGCTCCTATAATTACCGGACTTCCGAATCTTTATGAGGTCAAGCCTTTCTTAAGCCTGACTACCTTTTGCGGAGGCTCAAATTATATTAACATAGCTGAATATAATAACCTGAGAAAATCCATCAATAAGACCTGGGCAGCAGAAGTTGGCGCTGCCGATAATAAGGACTATACCATGGGACCTCTTCCTGTCAAATCAGGTTATACCTATTATGTGCGTGTTGGGGCCTGTGTAAACGCTTTAAGCCGCAGATATTGCTATACACCGATAGTAAAAGTTGTCGTACCTTAATCATTGATGGGTTTGATAGCCTTATCAACAGGTTATCAAACCCATCTAAAATATTTCCGTCCAAAATTCTCTGATTAATCCCCGAAAGGTGTTTCAGTTGATAGAACTGAAATAGTAAGAGAAGGATGGTGGAAAGCCGTAGCATTCAGATTTCTTCAATTCTGCAATAATATTATCCTGCTGAACACAATTAACAGTGGGATAATTTATTGCTTATTCTCTCTTTGTATTTATCGTCATCGCGTAGGTCGAACTGACGTTGAATAATTTGAGATTGAATCTTGTTGTTTTTTACTTCCAATTTTAAGTACCATGAGTTTGAATAAAACTATTTATACAATATCTCTTTTGTTGGGAATATTGTCGGGAGCGGTAGCCCAGAAAAACCCGTTTATCACAAATATGTACACAGCCGATCCTTCGGCACATGTCTGGAAAGGCCGTCTTTACGTTTATGCATCGCACGATGTGGAGCCACCCCGCGGATGCGATCTGATGGATAAATACCATGTTTTTTCGACAAAAGACATGAAACACTGGAAAGACCATGGTGAGATACTTAACTCAAGCCAGGTTCCGTGGGGACGACCCGAAGGTGGTTTCATGTGGGCACCCGATTGCGCTTATAAAAACGGTACCTATTATTACTATTTCCCCCATCCCAGTGGAACAAAGTGGAACAACACATGGAAAATAGGCGTTGCAACAAGTAAATATCCTGCAAAAGACTTTGTTGTAAAAGGTTACATCCCTAATATTCCGTCCATGATTGATCCTTGCGTTTTTGTCGATGACGATGGTCAGGCTTATTTGTTCTATGGCGGAGGCGCCAAATGTATGATGGGTAAGCTCAAGGACAATATGATGGAGATTGATGGCGAATTAAAACCTGTCGTGGGATTAGTCGATTTTCATGAAGCTTCCTGGGTCCATAAAAGAAACGGAATCTATTACTTGTCCTATTCTGACAATCACGATGGGAACAGGGATAAAGAAGGTGTAAAGGGTGACAATCGGATGCGATATGCAACCAGTCAAAGTATTAATGGTCCGTGGGAATACAGAGGAATCTATATGGAACCCACTGACAGCTATACCAATCATGGTTCGATAGTTGAATTCAAGGGGCAATGGTATGCTTTTTATCATAACAGCAAACTATCGACCGATAAAGGAAAATTCAACGACTGGCAAAGATCTGTCTGCGTGGATAAACTTTTTTATAATCCGGATGGGACCATTCAAATGGTCAAACAAACAACCGAATGGAAAAAATAATATATAAATATGAGAACTAAAATTCTAGTATTAGTATCATTCCTACTCATAGGAATTTGTACAGTCGCCCAGACAAAGCATTCTCAAAAAACAAAATACCCCTCCTATAAAGGGTTGGTGATGGCAGGTTACCAGGGATGGTTTCGTGCACCACAAACTGGTGTCATGTATCCCAGCGAAGAACAAATCAGCATTGACATGTGGCCGGATGTCAGCGAATATGAGTTAACCTACCCTACCGGGATGAAACTGGCGGATGGCAGTACGGCCCGCTTCTTCAACTCGGCCGATAAAAGCACGACCGATCTCCATTTTAAATGGATGAAACAGTATGGACTCGACGGGGTCTTCATGCAACGTTTCTTCAATACGGCTCGTCCTGAAAACAGGAAAAGAGCAGAGACCGTAATATTGAGGAATGCACTTGAAGCGGCTTCCAAATATGAAAGGGCCATCGGAGTCATGTATGACCTTTCGGGACTGAGAGGATCCGGAGAAGATTGTTCCTTGCTGATCGAGGACTGGAAATACCTCGTCGATTCAATGAATGTTACCAATCAAAAGGGAACCCATACCTATATTTTCCACCGCGGGAAACCGTTGGTTACCATCTGGGGAATTGGTTTTCCCGACCGCCCCTATGATATCCGGAATATCGGAATTCAACGTTTTATGGATTTTTTAAAAAATGATCCGCAATATGGTGGATGCAGTATTATGGTGGGTGTCCCAACTTTCTGGCGCGATTTGGATGCTGATTGTGTGCATGATGTTTATTTGCATGAGATTATCAAACAAGCAGATATTGTTATGCCCTGGATGGTTCAGCGGTTTACTCCCCTGTTGCATCATGACATGGACCGTTACCGCGATGTCATTTTGAAAGACATTAAGTGGTGTAAAGAGAACCATGTTGATTATGCCCCATGTGTTTGTCCGGGATTCAGCTGGCATAATTTGAGCCGTAAATCCAGGAACGAAGAGGAGAAACCACCCGGATCTATTCCACGAATGGGAGGCACTTTTTACTGGCAACAAATTTCGACAGCCATCGCTGCCGGTGCAGACATGCTTTATGTTGCCATGTTTGACGAAGTGAATGAGGGTACAGCCATTTTCAAAGTTACCGACAATCCTCCTGTGAGTAATATTGCCAAATTTGTCGGAACTGACGGAAAACCATCGGACCACTACCTTTGGTTGACGGGAGAAGCCGCCAAAATGCTGAGAAAGGAAAAACCGCTTTCATTCAAAATGCCGGAAAGACAATAGTCAGATATTCAATGCAATGAAACTAAAAACCGTATTGCTTGTTATCTCGATTCTCCTATCGGGGGGAATTTATGCCAGGGATTTCGTGGCGTCAAGCCATTCTGGTTCGCGGATCATTGATTATGGATTTTCCAAACTGAATGAAACAACGGCAGCTTTTGGAAACAAGGTTATCGTAAAGTCATTGCAGGAATATCAGGCTGCTACTATTGTGGCAGTCATTCAGACTGATATTCCTGCAATTAAACTCAATATTGGTTTGGTTTCCAGGCAACTGAAACCAGAAGGTTTCGAGATTATCTGTTCTGACAAAAAAGTCATCATCGTTGGGGCAGATGAGAAAGGGGTGATGTATGGAATACTGGATATTTCCGAGCAATTACAAAACAACAAGGGTCAATTGGGATTGGTCAAGGGGAAAAGGGAAGAACCCCGGTTGGGTTTTCGTGCGATAAAGTTCAACCTGCCTTTTATGGCCTACCGCTCAAGCATTTCTTTGACTCAGCAGGAATATGTGGTTCGAGACCCTAAATTCTGGGAAACCTTCCTGGATATGATGGCCAAAAACAGGTACAACGTTATCTCGCTTTGGAGCATGCACCCCTTCCATTACATGATACGTGCCAAAAATTATCCTGAAGCATGCCCTTTTGATGACAAGGAATTGCTTTCCTGGAAGAATTTCTGGACGCAGCTATTTAAAATGGCGCACGATCGCGGCATTGAAACATACCTGATTAACTGGAACCTCTTTGTTTCACCGAGTTTTGCCAATGCACATAAGGTTGCATTGTATTCTGTCGGTCCTTCACATGCAGGGCAGGGGGATACAAGCAAGATCATTGAACGGTACACCAAAGAGTCGATTACCCAGGTCATCAACGAATACCCAGAGTTGGATGGTTTGGGTATTACGATTGGTGAAAGGATGGGTGGCCAGTCACCCGACGAACGCAGGGCATGGTTGGACCGAACCATTTTTGCGGGGATGAAGGAAGCCAACCGAAAGATCAAATTTGTTTACCGGGCCCCTCTTTCCGCAAACACCGGATCCGGAGGCAGTACCAGCGAGGAGAATGATTTGCAATCCCGGAAGCATGTTGAAACAGTGGATGCCAAAGAGACTTTTGTTGAATTCAAGTTTAACTGGAGCCACGGGCATTCATCTCCAAAATTATTTATGGTTCACGGAGGTAAGCTCACCGACAAGTACAGAAATCCGCTGCCTGACAAATACAAATATGTTTGGACCATGCGCAATGAGGATTTCTACATTTTACGTTGGGGAAACAGCGATTTTATTCGTGAATTTATCAAAAACAACGGACAGGAATATGTGGCCGGGTGTTTCCTCGGCAGTGAAATATTTACACCCGCATTGGATTTTACCAGTCTTCCCGGTCTGCACAAAACCTGGGATTATCATTTCCAGCGACAATGGTTATGGTATGCCATGTGGGGAAGATTGATGTACAATCCTGAAACGCCTGATTTGATATTCGAGCATATGTTGGCAAATAAGTATGGAAAACCCGTTGGCAATGAGGCTCTTCAAGCATGGAAGATTGCATCCAATAATCAATTGAAGTTTGCCGCATTCCATAAAGGGACTGCAGATGCACAGCTATATTCAGAGGGTTTTTGTACGTGGGGGGAAAACATTCCTTCCACTTTGTTTGACATCAATAATATGATCACTCATCCGGTATTGGACACGACACGCTACATCAATATCAAAGATTGGGTCAACCATGGAGAAAAAACTTCAGGAGATCAGATTTCACCGTTACAACTTTCCAGGGAACTGGATAGCGACAATGCCCGCCTTCAGACGCTCATCGTAAAATTGAAAGCAAGCAATTTATCTGCCGGAGCAACGGCTGAGGTGAATGACCTGCAAGCCTGGTACTGGTTCGGAAAGTATTTTTCGGATAAAGTGAAAGCTGCCGTCGACCTGGCCCGATACAGGTACAAAAGCGTGGATCAGAGAGAAGAAGCTATCCGGTACCTGAAAGACTGCTCCACGTATTGGATGAACTATGGAAAAACAATCACTACCTACAATAAAGAATCTTTCCCTTTTATAATTGCCAAGGGCGATTATTCGTGGAAAGAGATGCAATTGCAGGTAGATAAGGACATTGATTTGGCCAGGGAGCCTGATCCAAAAAAGTGAATCGTTGGTTTTAAACTAAAGAGTCTGAAATTATCATGAAGGAACTGTTTACAATCTGTTTTTTGATTTTGTTCGTCACATCTTGCTTTGGTAAACCCAAATCAACGATTGTGACTGTCAAGTACGATAAAAACATTCCGGAACTACAGTTTGCTGTTGATGAGTTCCGGAAGGCTGGACAAGCTTCAGGCATGATTTTTTCGACAGGTCAGGACGTGATACTTTTGAATTTCGAACTGGATAAATCGCTGGCGAGAGAAGAATACCAAATCACCAGAAATGGGAATGCCATCCTTGCCAAAGGTGGCGACGCAAATGGACTGATGTATGCAGGGCTGGAACTTGCAGAGAACATTCAAGATGGCAAAAATTTACATCAGATCGGTAATTTGTCCGACAAACCATACATGCCTTACCGGGGGATAAAATTCAATTTTCCACTTGATGCCCGTACCCCCAGTTATGATGATACCGGCGATGCAGCCCAGAAAAACATCGAAACGATGTGGGACTTTGATTTCTGGAAGAATTACCTGGACAATATGGCTCGTTACCGCTATAACTTGCTGACATTGTGGAGTCTTCATCCCTACCCATCCATGGTTAAAGTGCCTGGTTATGAAGATGTGGCACTCAATGATGTTTGCATTTACACGAATCCCATTACGGCAAAAATTGACAGGGATTGGGGTGGCGAAGATATTCAGAATCCAAAGTACCTGAAGGTGATCAAGAAAATAACCATCGATGAAAAGATTGCCTTCTGGAAGAAAGTGTTCCAGTATGCCGATGACAGGGGCATTGATATCCACATGTACAACTGGAATGTTTATGCCATGAACGCATTGGGCAAACATGGAATAACAGGCAAGCAGGATAACCAGGAAACCGTGGATTATACCCGGGAAAGCGTGAAACAGTTATTACTGACCTATCCCAATATCAAAGGAATCGGGGTTACGGCAGGTGAACATATTATCAATAATTTAAAGGGAAAATATTCGATTGAAAACTGGATATGGTCCACATTCGGAAAGGCTGTTAAAGAGGCACAGGCCATAAAATCGGAGATAAAGCCAACGTTTATATTCAGACAGCACCAGAGCGATATGAATTTAATATCGGAAGCATTCAAAGATTATGGAGCACCTTTCGATACAGAATTCAAATACTCCAGGGCACGGGTATTTAGCAGCACGACGCCACCCTGGTTTGACCATATTTACCGCGAACAGGTTGAAAAACACAAGGTCAAAGTTTGGATGAATGTCCGCAATGATGACATCTTTAATTTCAGATGGGGCAATCCTGAATATGCCGATGCCTACATTAAAAATATGCCCAGAGAGTTGATGAGAGGCTATTTCTGGGGACCAGACGGCTACATTTACGGACGCGATTTCAACAGCAAAAACCCTAAAGGATTGCCCAAATATGAAATTGACAAACAATGGTACCTGTTCATGATTTTTGGAAGGGCAGGCTATAATCCCAATTTACCCGAATCATTCTACGTCAACCGCATCAAAGCCCACTACCCCGGCGTGAACGGTCAACTACTTTATAATACATGGAAGTCGACCTCCGAAGTTATTTCGTGGGTGGACAAAATCCATTTCAGGCAGAACGATGCTGAATTTATTACGGAAGGGTGTTTTGATATCAGGAAATTTCATTCGGTGGATGATTTCTGCCGGGTACCCTGCATGCCGGATCAAGGCGTAAGTTCGATCGGCGATTTTGTGCTGAAGGGTAAAGAGGCAGGAGAATTGACCCCTTTCGACGTTGCCGGGAAACTGGAACAGGCTTCAGTGAACCTGTTGGGAGGAGCGTCAAAAATTAAAGCCGGGAACAATCCGGAATTGGCGCAAACCATAGGAGACCTGGTCGCATTAGGCTATCTGGCCGAATACTATTCCCATAAAATCAAAGGGGCAGTTAACTTATCCATGTTTCGTCTTACCGGAGAAGAAAAAAGCAAAACAGCAGCAGTCACAGAATTGGAGCATGCTATCGGTTCATGGGAAAATTATGCCAAAACAGCTACGACTTATTATGTACCACAACTTCTGGCCCGTACGCAGATGCTTGATTGGATTGCCTTGACAGAATTCGTGAAAGAAGATGTGAATATTGCCATAAAAGCGAAAAAAGGTGAACCTGTTGAAGTCTCCGGCACAAATAAGTTGTGGGAAAGAGACATGACCAAACAATAATGAAAGACAAATTCTTTAGTTCAATTATATGATCGCAGTAATAAAAAAAATATGAAACAACTATTGTCTAACCTGCAACCCATTTGGAGGTATATCATGCAACACTTCTGCATTTTATTATTGGCAGGTGTAGTAGGATTACTTTCGGTCAATACGGTTACTGCACAATCAGTGATGTTTGAACTTTCAAACAAAAATATCAATTTAGCCATTGATGCTCAGGGCAATATGGTAAAATTGGTCAATGTGGCTACCGGCCATGATTATCTGGCATCACCTGGGCACGAACTCTGGAAGATGTACTACCGCACTTCAGATGCACGTGAGCTTGAGATACCCTTTAACAAACAAAAGGCCATTGTAAGTAAGGAAGGTAATGCATTGTTGATCACATACCCATCCCTCATCGGCAATGTTCCCCTCAGGGGTTCGACATGCACCCTTAACGTGACCTTCACCCTTCGTGTTGAACTGGACGGGGACCAGCTAATCTGGACAGCCACAATCAGGAACAATGAAAAGGAACCGGACCTGGAGATTAGTGAGCTTTGGTTGCCATGGATGGGAGGAATCGGGAATCTTGGCAAAAGCCGTGCAGAAGACAAGCTCTATTGGCCCGAAGATGGTGGACGCTGCATTGTTGATCCCTTTACCAAACTTTCCTCCTCTTCTCCCCCAACCGGCACTTCACAGGTATTTCCCCGGAACAATGTATCCTACTATCAGATCACCTACCCATGGCCCGCCAGTATGCAATGGTACACGCTTTCCAATGGAACAGAAGGAATTTACGTAGCAAGTCATGACAAGTCTTTAATGACAACCACGTTAAATGTCATGACCGACCGGACCGGGCTATCTTTGTCCATCATCAAATATCCCTTCGTCAAAACCGGTGAAACATGGACTTCCGCACCGACCATCATACGGCTCTACAAAGGTGACTGGCACGAAGCAGCCAAAGGATATCGCCTGTGGGCAGATACCTGGATGCCCAAACCAAATCCGCCAAAATGGATGCGCCATATCAATGGATGGATTATTCCCAACCTCAAAACACAGAATGGCAGTCGTTACAACGGGGTATATGCAGATCTTCCAAAATATTGGAGAGATGCCCATGCTGTAGGAATCGACATGATAAGCATCTATGGCTGGGAAAAACAGGGTTTCGATAACTGGTATCCGGAGTATGAAGCCGATCCCGGTATGGGAGGAGAAGAAGGTCTGAAGGCTGCAATTGCGGAAATAGTGGCCAGTGGAGGCAAAGTTAACCTATACTCACAGGGCCAGTTGATTGACCCCGGAACAGAATATTACCGTCGGATTGGTTACCGTCAGACGGCCAAGGATATCTGGGGTGGTGAGTACCGTGAATCTTATGGTGGCAGAGGCAGTGGAACTCTACTCAACATTCAGCTGAATAAAATGTTTGGTGTGGCCTGCCCGCTCGCTCCCGGCTGGTACGATCAACTTGTTTCACAATTCGATATGGCGCTTAAATATGGTGTTACCGGACTCATGTATGATCAAATTGCCGGTCGTCCACCCTACATATGTTACGACAAAGAACATATGCACACCAAACCTTCCCTCGCTTTCGGGCCTGGCAAACTTCAAAACCTGCTAAAGCTCAGAGACCGGATTAAGGCCCATGATCCCGACTTCGCTTTTCTTCACGAACTGAATGTCGATGTTTTTACAGGAATAGGCGATATCACGCAACCTGTCAATTTTGGTTTTGTCCCGATGCCGGAGTCGTTTGGAGAGCTATTTAAATATACATTCCCCGATCGGATTATCACCAATCGCACCAATTTTAACAGGAAGGCATGCTTCGGATATGGATTTGCCCTGCAATGGAGGGTAGACGGGATGATGTCAGACACGACAGATCCCATTGTAGCACCTTATTTGAAACGTCTTAACCAACTTAGGACACAGTTTGCAGATCTTTTGCTGGATGGCCGGTTCGTGGATAACGAAGGTTTCACCAGTGAAAATAAGAATGTTTCAGCCTATTCTTACCTGGCCGGGAATCGTATGGCCATAACCATCTGGAATTCAACCAACGATCCTCAAAAGCCAACCATTGTCGCCGATGGTTACACACTCGAATCTGCCAACTGGCAGAATGCTGAGTGGAATGGAACTGATCACCAAATACTTCCGGGAGATGTAGCTCTTTTTGTATTCAGAAAAAAATAAAACTGGATTAATATTTCAAAGTATCACGCATGAAAAAGTCACTTCCTATTATCCTCTTTATCAGCATCCTTTCCTTCTCTCTTTTCGGACAGAAGAAAGAAAAATCTGAATTCCTATATCCCACCTACAAGGGACTTGTCATGTGTGGATACCAGGGTTGGCACAATACACCCACGGATGGTTCAGAACGTGGCTGGACCCATTTGGGTAAACGTGGCGTGCTCGCGCCCGGGAGCTGTAATTTTGATTTGTGGCCGGATGTTTCGGAATATAAAAAGACCTATAAAACTGATTTTAAACTGGCCGACAGTACCTATGCTTATATATATAGTTCGGCCGATGAGTCAACAACCGACCTGCACTTTAAATGGATGAAGCAATACGGCATTGATGGTGTATTCATGCAGCGGTTTGTAGGTGAGATAAAAAGGGTGCAAGGGAAAATTCATTTTGATAAAGTACTGTCACAAGCGATGACTGCCTCAAAAAAATACGACAGGGCTATCTGCATTATGTATGATCTGAGCGGTATGAGACCCGGAGACGAAGATGTATTGCTAAAGGATATGGACGAATTAGCGGCTAAATACAATCTGTTCTCATCCAAAGCTAGTCCAACATACCTTCACCACAATGGGAAACCACTTGTAACTGTATGGGGTGTCGGGTTTAATGACAGGAGGGCATATGGTCTCAAAGAAGCTGAAATTATCGTTAACATGCTAAAATCCAAGGGTTTCAGCGTCATGCTGGGTGTCCCAACCTACTGGAGGGAATTTGGAAATGATACAGAGAAAGATCCCAAACTTCATGACCTGATCAAGAAATGTGATATCGTTATGCCTTGGTTTGTTGGCAGATACAATGAAACATCATTTGAAAATTTTAAATCGCTGGTTCCAAAAGATATAGAATGGTGTAAGACCAATAAAGTTGATTATGCGCCATTGGTCTTCCCTGGCTTCTCATGGCGAAACATGAATGGTCCGAATGCCACTCAAATTCCACGCAACAAAGGATCTTTCCTCTGGAAACAGGTAGCCAATGCAGTAGAAGCAGGCGCTCAAATGCTCTATGTAGCCATGTTCGATGAAATTGATGAAGGTACGGCTATTTATAAGGTAACCAATAATCCTCCGGTAGGGGCAAGTGCATTTGTGACCTATGAAGGACTACCATCCGATTTTTACCTCAAACTTGTTGGGGAAGCAGGAAAATGGATTCATGGGAAAAAGGGTTACAGCGCTGAAATGCCTCTTAAGATTAATTAATCTAAAATTGTATGATCCCTGCATGCAGATTTTCGAATAGATTGATACACAAGTCTCTTGTGTTTGTATTTCTGTTAGTGCCCTTTTTCGGGTTCGGAGCAGAAACGGAGCCTGCCGTATCGCTCATAATGGATTTTGCTCCGGGGAAACCCGTTTTGCATGGGATAACAAAATTAACAGAGGCTTTGCAGGCCAGACACATTGCCTTCGAAAGTGTCGTATCGGTTGATAAAGCCAAAGCAAAACTGTTGATAGTCGCCGGATTGTCGAATGGCGACGGCCAAGCAGCCATGCTGCTGAAAGAAGGCAATCATTCGTTACCGCAAAACGCCGAAGCATTGACCATTTGGAAAACTTCCGTTCAGAAAAAAATGGTTTGGGTGGCCGGTGGTTTCGACGACCGGGGATTAATGTATGCTTTGCTGGATATCGCCACCCGCATTGGCTGGAGCACCGGGAAGGGCAACCCAATGAGCGAAGTGAAGGAAATTACCGAGCGGCCGGATGTTGCCGAGCGGGCGCTTTCTGTCTATACAATGAACAGGGCCTATTGGGAAAGCCGATTTTACGATGAAGCCTATTGGACGAAATATCTGGATATGCTTGCACAGAACAGGTACAACATGTTTACCCTTGTTTTCGGATATGAAGCCAGTGGATTCATGGCACCGGTTTACCCGTATTTTTTTAATGTAGACGGATTCCCTGAAGTAACTCTGCCGGGGACCAGCCAACAGGAGCAAAAACGCAATGCGGATGCGCTCAACCGTTTGATTCAAATGGCCCACGACCGCGGCATCGGATTTACGGCGGGCATTTGGGATCATATCTTTCGCGGTGGAGTACAGGATGCTACAAACGCGGGTTCAACAGCCGGACAGGTAAAAGTGGCAGGCCTCAACGGTGATAATTTGATACCCTATACAAAAGCCGCCTTGATCAAGTTTGTCAAGGTTTTTCCCGGAGCAGATGTCATTCAGTTTCGCATGCACGACGAATCGGGACTGAAAAAGGGAGAACAGGAAGGATTCTGGACCGAAATGTTTCAGGCAATCAAAGAGGGCGCTCCAAACATCCATTTTGTCTTGCGGGCCAAGGGATTGCCTGATTCAATCATACAAAGAGCCTATGATGCTGGTGTAAACTTTAGTATTGGGACCAAATACTGGATGGAACAGATGGGCTTGCCTTATCATCCAACGCACATTCCCCGTCAGAACCAGCAGGAACGTCGACACGGATATGCCGATTTACTTCATTACCCGCAACAATATAAAATGTACTGGCGTTTGTGGAACGGCGGTACGAACCGAATCCTCCTGTGGGGAGACCCGGAATATGCCAGACGATTTGCCGGAAGTACACACATTTACGACAGTTCCGGCTATGATGTGAACGAGCCTTTGGCAACCAAGATGGCCTCTGAATCGCACGATGCCAAACCGTTTGATCTGATGAAACCGGAATACCGGTATTATACCTGGGAATTTGAACGCTACTGGCATTTCTACCAGGTTTTTGGCCGGATGGGTTACAACCCGCAGACCTCTCCCGACGTTTGGCACAAAGAATTCGAATTCCGTTTTGGCAAAAAAGCAGCGCCCGTTGTTGAATCGGCACTGCACAAGGCCAGTCAGGTTTTGCCGCGTATTATCGCCTCCTGCTATCCATACAGCCATTTTCCGACCACCCGTGGCTGGGCCGAAAAACAAAGGTTGGGCGATCTGTCCGAATATGCCAAAGGTGACCGGAGCGATACCCAGCAATTTGCCAGTTTCGAAGAAGAAGCCCAACTCTTGATCGAAAATGGCGAAACGGCCAGGATTCTTCCTTCTGTAAACAGCATATGGTTCAGGGAAATTGGTGCAGAGATCAATTCCATGGTAGCAAAGGCTGAAAGGTATATTGGCAATAACCGCAATAAAGAATTTAATTCGACCATCGTCGACCTGAAAATTTTGGCCAACCTGGCTATTTATCATTCGCGCAGGATCCCTGCAGCTGTCAGTTATTGTTTGTTCCAGCAGACCAAGGATGTTGCGGCTTTGGATGCTGCAATTGTTTACGAACGCGATGCCTTGGAAGCTTGGAAACAAGTGGTAGCTGCGGCAGGTGATGTCTATGCCGATAATTTACTGATGGGACTTCGCGGAGGAGGCAACGACGGAGTAAAGACAGATCTTACAGGCAGTTGGAAAACCGAACTGGTTGCGATGGAAAAAGGTCTGGATAAATTGCAGGAGCAGAGAAATAATTTTAAATCAATTGGTGCCGTAAAACCGGCGCCCATTTACAAACCTGCTGAAAGTGGTAATTACGCCAACTTGTTTAAGATTGTTCATCAGCAAATTACGTCTGCTCCGGCAGGAAAACCAATAACGGTAAAGGTTAAAATCAGCGCACAGTCAAATATTAAATGGGTTCGGCTGCAGTACCGGGCCGTTAACCAGAGGTTAGATTATCAGATGCTGCCAATGACAGAAACAGGTGAAAAGGGAGTTTATCAGGCTACAGTTCCGTCCGACCAGATCAATCAGAAATGGGACTTCATGTACCTGATAGAAATGATGGATACCAAAGGCAGAGGGGCGATCTATCCGGATTTGGCCAATGAGACGCCTTATGTAGTTGTGAAATTTGATCGTAGTGGAAATTAAAAAAATATTCAAAATGGAACGACGTAAATTCTTTTTCGGTTTGGGTGCACTTTCAGCACTGCAAGTTACTGCTCCGCTAAAAGCAGTTAATCCGGGGTTTTCCGCCCCGGAGAAAATACGGGTTCCGATGAAAGTCAAAGATCTTCAGGTTCTCGAATTGCTTGGAAAAAACAAGTACCGTGCCTATTATATAAAAGTAATTACGGATAATGGCCTGGAGGGCCTTTATGGTCCCATCGACAACGAAGCAGTTATGATGGTTAATGAAGTCTTCAAAAAACAGTTGATTGGACAAGACCCTTTGGCGACTGAGGATTTTTGGCAGCGGGTTTACACCAACAACCGGCACTCCCGTGGCAGTTATTATTCAATTGGCATGAGTGCGATAGACAATGTGTTGTGGGACCTGAAAGGGAAATACCTTGGATTGCCTGTTTTTCGGTTGCTGGGTGGCGGGTCCAGAGACAAACTCAGGGCATATGCAAGTTGCCTGGGTTTCTCCCAGGAACCGGATGCTTTGCAAGAGAAAGCCAAATCGCTAGTAGAACAAGGCTTTTCCCATCAAAAATGGTTCTTGAAAGGTGGAAGCTCCTACATGGAGGCTCCCGGTTTGGATAAAAATGTGGAAGTGGTCAGATTACTCAGGGAAGCCGTTGGGGATAAGTCGGATCTTATGTTCGACGCATCCTGTTCATGGGACTTGTCCTATGCGGTAGCCTGGGCCAAACGGGTGGAGAAATATTCGCCACGCTGGCTGGAGGAACCATTTCAATCTGCCCGCATAGAGAGTTTTATCGAACTGGCCAAGGAAACATCCATATCACTTGCCACCGGAGAACATTTTTACGGACGTTGGGATAGCCAGGAATTCCTGGGCTCAAGGGCTATCCGGGTGGTTCAGGCTGACCCTGAATGGTGTGGCGGAGTGAGTGAATTGCTCAAGATTTGCCATATCGCTTCTGTTTACGGGGCACAGGTCATTCCCCATGGGCATAGTATGCTTACCTCGATGCATGTTGTTGCCAGTCAGCCGGATATGGTTTGCCCAATGGTGGAATTTTTAATCGAAAAGATGTCGGGGAATTATCAATATTTCGACAAAAATCCGGTCTTTCCGGAAAAAGGGTTGGTCACCTTGTCTGAACGCCCCGGGTTTGGCATCGAACTGGACGATTCGAAAATTGAAAACATTAAAGTTATACTATAATTATTACATCAAGGTGATTCCAAATGTCAATTAATAAACAAAACCTATACAAATGAAAGCAAGTTTTCTTAAGAAGAGCAGTATTATTTTTCTGGGACTAATCCTTTTGATATTTGGGATTATCGATCGTGTTTCGGCGCAAAAACAACCAGTTGATTATGTAAATCCGTATATCGGAAATATAAGCCATCTGTTGGTTCCAACATTCCCAACCATTCATCTGCCTAACAGTCTTTTACGGGTTTATCCGGATCGAGGCGATTTTACCAGCGATTTATTGAGAGGGTTGCCCTTGATCGTGACCAGCCATCGTGGAAGTTTTGCCTTTAACCTGAGCCCATTTCAGGGAGATGAAAAGAATATTAAACCGGTCATTTCATACAGCTATGATCAGGAAAAACTAACGCCTTATTCGTATTCGGTTTACCTTGATGAGCAACAAACCGAAGTCAGGTTTGGTCTTTCGCACCAGTCGGCCATCTATGAACTTGATTTCAAACAGGATCTTCCTGCTTACCTGATCCTTAACTCTCGTGATGGTGCATTGAAATGGGACGGAGAAGCGGTCTCCGGATTTCAGATGATAGGAAAGAACACACGGGTTTACCTTTACCTCAAGCCACAACAAACGCCTGAAAATATTTCTGTTTTGAAATCTGCCGTACTAACCAACGACAAGGAAACTTCTGGAAGAGATGCCTGCGTGGTATTGAAATACAAAACCGGAACCAAATCCCTGAGGTTACGCTACGGCATTTCGTTTATTGATGAAGCCCAGGCTAGGAAAAATATGGATCGCGAAATTCAGAATTCTGATGTAAATACGTTACAGCAGAAAGGACGTGCCATCTGGAACGAATCACTCGGGAAAATTGAGGCTACCGGAGGTTTAGACAACGAGAAGACGATTTTTTATACTTCGTTTTACCGCACTTTCGAGCGTCCTGTTTGCATCTCCGAAGATGGCCGTTATTTCAGCGCTTATGACGGTACTGTCCATAACGACAACGGCACTCCGTTTTTTACTGACGACTGGATTTGGGATGCCTACCGGGCACACCATCCTCTTCGGATACTGATAGATCCTAAAAAAGAAGAAAATATTCTGCATTCGTTTGTGGAGATGACTACGCAGATGGAATATAGCTGGTGGCCAACTTTCCCAACCATTACGGGGGATAGTCGTAGCATGAATTCCAATCACGGAGTTGCTTCAGTGATTGATGCTTACCGCAAAGGATTACGAGGTTTTGACCTGGAGAAAGCATATCAGGCATGCAAAGGCGCCATCACCGAAAAAACACTGGCGCCATGGTCTGCCAAACCTGCCGGAAAGCTGGACGAATTTTACAAAGATCACGGATATTTTCCTGCTTTGAAAGTTGGAGAACAAGAAACCATCCCTGAAGTGCATTCGTTCGAGCGTCGTCAGCCTGTTGCCGTGACTCTGGGAACTTCTTACGATGAATGGTGTCTGGCACAGATAGCAAAAGAGTTGGGTAAAACCGATGATTATAAATATTTTTTGAAATGTTCCTACAATTACCGCAACCTGTTCAATGCCAAAACCGGATTCTTTCATCCCAAAGACAGTGATGGAAAGTTTATAGAGCCATTCGATTATGTTTTCTCAGGTGGCATGGGTGCCCGTCAATATTATGACGAAAACAACGCCTGGATCTATCGTTGGGATGTTCAGCATAACTTGTCAGATCTGATCAAGTTGATGGGCGGTCACGAAGCATTTGTCCACAACCTGGATGCGATGTTTTCGCAGCCATTAGGCAAAGGGAAATTTGAATTTTATGCGCAATTACCGGATCATACCGGCAATGTGGGTCAGTTTTCTATGGCGAACGAACCCGCCCTGCATATTCCTTATTTGTACAACTATGCGGGTCAACCCTGGAAAACGCAGAAACGTATCCGCGGTCTGCTCAACGAATGGTTCCGTAATGACCTGATGGGTGTTCCAGGAGATGAAGATGGCGGCGGAATGACATCATTTGTAGTTTTTTCGTATATGGGATTCTATCCTGTAACCCCTGGATTTCCAGCGTATAACATTGGTAGTCCGATGTTTGAAAATCTGAAGGTACATATGGGTAACGGAAAGACTTTCGAAATTGAGGCCAAAAATGCATCCAAAGAAAACAAGTACATCCAGTCGGCAGAATTGAATGGGCATAAGTGGAACAAGCCATGGTTTAGTCACAGTGATATCGCCAACGGCGGGAAGCTGGTAGTAATTATGGGATCAAAAGCAAACCTAGCCTGGGGCAATTCACCAGCCGATGCACCTCCGTCAGAAGGGAATGAGGATAAAAATTAGCCGTCAATAAAGAAATCAAAATAAAGTCAAAATGAAATACCCACGAGAATATTTTCACATCAACCGAAAATGATTACGTGGGTATTCCATGCGACCTTTGAAAAACAAAATATAAACG
>CAIUUO010000071.1 GCA_903902325.1 uncultured Bacteroidia bacterium | reverse complement strand
TGCAAAGTCCTGCAGATCCCATATCCAAACAAGGTTCTTCAACTCTTTAGTTTTGGTCAGATAGTCGTGAGTGATCTGATACAGTTTAGGAGTACCATTGCTACCTTTTCTTCCTCCCCACCAGAAAACGGTTTGGTTCATTTCATGAAACGGGCGAAAGAGAACTTCTACTTTCTTATCTTCCAAATATTTTAGATAAACGACGATTTCATCCAGCCGCTTTTTCCAGACAAGATTCAAAGGTTCTCCGTCTGTGATCAGGGATAGCCATTCGGCATCCGACAATTTATCAAGTACACCCTGATCATTCCAGCGGCAAGGTTCCGAATGAACGGGTGAACAGCAATGCCACATCAGATTGACGAGTGATCCCTTATTCCATGCGGCTTCTGCTTCATGGATCATTTTCCATCGTTCGTCTACATCATTTTTTGAAAACAGAAAGTCTCCGCTCCAAAGACCCGGAGTCTTGCCGCTCAAGCGGGTAATTGAATCTGTCCATAGTTTTGGGTTACTGTTCGGTTCACGATTATGGATCCCGGCTACGGTCTTAGTTCCCGAGATGCTGTATAGAAAGTTTAGTGATTTGAAGCGGGTCTGGGCATTAACTATATAGTTCAGGCTGAAGGACAAAACCAATACCAAAAAATATCTCACAAAATTCATTTTTCTCATTTTCAGTCAAATTTATCTTCGGGGAGGAGGAATCTAGGCAATTATCTGATTGATTCCCTGCGTCTAATCTCATTTGTTGCATCGATCATTGCCATAAACCCATCGACCGAGGCATACTCGGGGATTGAATTTCCAGAGCCTAAACCAAATCCCTTTGCCGTTTTGCGGTACCTTGTACCTTCAGCCAAAACCTGGGCAAACACGGTATCATAAGGATTCAGAATCAAATCATTCATATCAAAGCCTCCAAACAAACCAATACGGTCGTTGTATTTTTCAATCCATTGATTAAATGGAGCAATTGACTTTTCGTTGGAATGTTTGGCATCGATTCCAACTGATATTAAATCATCCATCACCTCAAAAATATAACCACAACTATGCATCAGAAATTTCTTTCCCCCCTTGTGAACGATGTCGATCACCCGTTTGTATTGAGGAATAATATGTTCGCGTATAGTAACCGGATCCAATAAAGTATTGGAATGAAATCCCAAGTCATCACCCATGCGGAAAAAAACAAAGATATCCGAATACTGGTTGACCATTTTAGTCCACAATTCTGTGTACAAATCTCCAATTTGCAGGAAAATGTCAGCAAAAAGCTCAGGGTCTTCGCATTGCATGATGCAAAGTGAAGAGTAACCAACCAAATCCTGGGCCGATTCGAAAATCCCGTATCCGCAACCCCCAAAAGCCTTCATCCCTGCCGGAAGGACTTTACGGATGGCTTCCAGATGAGGAGTGTAAGCATCCCAGAAAAGAGCCGGCAATTCATCGAAAGGATATTTTTCAAAATCATCCCGGTTTTGAATTGGTCCGTTGCCTCCCATAATAGCTCCATGTCCCGGAAAAATTTCACAGATAGCTGCCTCATAATCGAAGGCATCATAAGTCATCGATCGCCAGAATTCGGTTACCGTTTTGTAATGATCAATTAGATCTAAACCGGTCTTCCCGGCACAATCCACCTCTTTCCCCAAAACTTTTGAAATAAAAGGGGCATCGATATGATGCTCGTAAAGGGGCAAATAATCTGGACGTTGATTGTACAGTACTTTTAAGATATTGTTGGAATCGGGTTGAAATTTCATTCGTAAATATCTTTGTTAAATTATTCTAGACTAGAACGTACTTATGGAATTCGCATCTGCTAAATAAGGGATTCAGCGCCATTCATGGGCTATCTCTTGCTCGTTTCTGTAGTTTTCATGGTATTATGCTTTCCCCTATTTACTTACCAATAAACAAACATGACTACAAAACAAAGGAATACCAATGCGGCGGCCCAAAACCTGAAATCATTATAAAATTTAACATTCCTGTAAGAGAGAGCTTCATCGACAAAGAATTGTTTTGTAATAACATTTCCTTCTACCTTTTCTTTTGGAGGAGGTGAGGTCAATAAACTTACAAGGATCATCACAATACTGACAAAGACAAAATTGATCGGTGCCAAATATAGCCAATGCAGGGGTGCTTCTGGGTTTTGAACAGATTGGATGAAGTGCTCTTTTCCATAGAAAATCATGAAAAGTGCCATCGCAAATGTCGAAAGAAGTCCGGCGAAGATACCGGTGGCATTAGCACGTTTCCAGAACAAACCAAGCATAAACGCTGCAACAATAGGAGGACCTACATAAGATAGCATTTCATTGTAATAGTTGATAAGCGTTCCGAATTTTTGGATTTGTGGGGCCCAGAAAACCCCTATGATCAGAACAACTATTGAACATATCTGTCCAACCCTAACCAGTTTTTTGGAACTTGCCTTGGGGTCGAATTTGCGATAGAAATCCATTGTAAAGAGGGTCGAAACGGAATTTAGACATGCACTCAGACTGGCAGTTAAGGCCGATACCATTACGGCGAGCATGATTCCAAGAAAAATGGTTGGCATCCAGGTTGTCACCATTTTGGGGTAAATTCCATCAGGTGGAGATACATTTGGAAATGCCACGGCGGCTTGCATAGCCGGTATAAAAATGAAATATAAGGTAAGCATCGTCAGTAGTCCTGTCAACAATACACCTTTTCTCCCATGGTCAACAGACTTGGCAGAAAGCACTCTTTGAACCAACTGCTGGTTATTTCCCCAAAAGTAGAATCCAAGGATTGGCAGAGCTAGTATCAATGCCGGCCATGGGATAGCAATATCATTTGTGCCACGCACCAAATGCAGGTATACGGTATCATGAAATCTTTGAGCAAGTACATCCCAACTTCCAACATTTTGGTGAGCTATCACTGCCAATAAAACCGATCCGAATATTAGAATAATGGCCTGTATGACTTCTGTTTTTATAACTGAATTTAGTCCTCCTGGAATTGTATAGGAAGCTACAATTAATGCAGCAATGATGACAATCACCTGCAATTCCATCTGGGGAAAAATGATTTTAAAAATCATTGCACTTCCATAAAGTGTAGCGGAAACATCCATGAAAATTCCTCCAAAAACGGAAATGCCCGAAAAGTAGTATTTTGAACGCTGATCAAATCTACGTTCAAGAAATTCAGGCATGGTATATACGCCAGATTTGATATAAAAGGGAAGGAATATCCAGGCAAAGAAAATCATAACAAGAATTGAAATCAGGTTATAATTGAATATGACCATCCCATATTGGTAAGCCGAGCCGGAATGTCCAATAAGCGTTGAAGTAGAAATACTGGCAGAAAAGAGTGAAAGTCCAACAACAATCCAGTTCATATTTCGACCAGCCAGAAAATAGTCTTTTGACGTTTCATTTTTTGCATTTTTTAACCCCCACCAGGTGATTCCAATAATGTATACGACTATGATCGTAATATCAATCCAGTGTAAATTTGTGAAAAATGACATCTTATTTAAAATTAAGGAAGTTTGTTAAAAATGGCTTGTCTACATTTTGTTGAACCACTCATTTAATTGTCAATTATGTGTTTCAACAACTCCTTTACTGAACATGTTGCGACAGCAACATATTTATCAGCTCCCCCGTAATAAACTGGAAAAAACGGTGAAAATGACCACCTACTTTCAGAGTAAATTGACCACCCATTGCCGAAGCAAATTGACCACCTGTTGCCAATTCAAAATGACCAGTGGTTGCCGGAGCAAAGTGACCACCTAAAAACAATCCTTTTTT
>CAIUUO010000070.1 GCA_903902325.1 uncultured Bacteroidia bacterium | reverse complement strand
GTCGAATCGTCGAATTGTCACATTGTCGAATTAGTAGTCGTCCCAGTCATCCCAGTCATCCCCTCGTTCCTCAGAACGGAAACTCCCCCTCCTTCAGTGCACTCTTCGCTTTTATTGTCTTGGGTTTCTCGGCGGCGAGATGGATTTTGTTGCCATCCACGAAGATCGCCTTGAATGGGGTGGTCGGACATGCATACTCGCAGGCCCCGCAACCTACACAGATTTTCTGGTCCACTTCGGGGATGAAAAGCTTGCCGTAGGGCACCATGTGCACGGCTTTGGTCGGACAGTGCTCGGAGCAGGCGCCGCAATCTGTCTTCTCAGTTTCGACGATGCAATTCTTCTTTTCAAAATGCACCTGGCCAATCTGCAGCAGATGCTTGGCCTCCGTGGTGATCGGAACGATGGCGCCTGTCGGACAAACGTCACTGCAGAGGGTGCAGTCGAATTCGCAGAGTCCCTTCCGGTAGGTCATATGTGGTTGCATGACACCGATCAGACCGTATTCCAGGAAGGCAGGTTGCAAAACTTTGGTTGGGCAGGCCGAAACGCAAAGGGAACAGCCGGTACAAATCTTGTTAAACCGTTCGACAGACCTTGATCCCGGCGGCGAAACAGGTGAAGTCTTCTTCTCCGGCACGGTGCTCTGCCCCTTGGGTTTCGGAACAATCAACTTTGGCTTTTTTACGCCGGGAATCGAATCTCCTGCCTTGAACCCATAAAGGGCAGCCACTCCAATTACACAGGTAATCAAGAAATTACGCTTGGCGGGATCGGCAACAATACGCTTTTGTTTACTTTCCTGCTTTGGGGCAAAACTTACAGGCTTTTCGAAAGATCTTCTTTTCACAGATTTATAACTCATTGCGTTGTCCTTGCAGACAGTCAGGCAGTTGTAGCAGGAGACACATCGGCTATAATCTATATTTTGTGATTTCAGGTCAATGCACTCCGATTTGCAGACTTTGGCACATTTGGCGCATTTGGTGCAATTATTCTTGTCGAGGACGATTTTGAAGATGGAAAATTTGGACAGGAAACCCAGGAAGGTTCCTACCGGACAAACCGAATTGCAATAAAGCCGGCCTCGGTAAAAAGCAGCCAGCACAATTCCTGCCATGAAAATCGTGGTAACAATCAAAATGCCCGGTAAGACCGGCACAATGTCATAACGGTACAGGAAGTTGTAAATATCGGCTTTGGCAAATCCCGCTGCAAAAATGTTGTTGACAATTACTACAACTGGCTTGAACAGGGTAGTTGATATCCTGCCAAAAAGGCTGTATGGGTCAAGGAGGGTTAACAGGGTAATGCTTCCGAAGAGCAGCGGGGTCAGCACCAATGCCAGGATTGAATACCGTACGATGGTCCAGGCCTTGCTGTATTTGTATTTGCGCTTTTTCCTGGTTTTGCCGGAGAGCCAGGAGACAAAATCCTGGAAGATCCCCAGCGGACAAAGGACAGAACAGTAGACCCGGCCAAACAGCAGGGTCAGGAGCAGCACGACGATAAACCCGAAGGAGGCGGCTCCGGTAACGGTTATCGTTTTAAGCAAAGTTGGAACAAACTGCAGGGAGACCGCCCATTGGTAAACCTCCTTCGGAAATGTCTTTCTGAAATCGATAAAAAGCAGGGCCAACAAGACAAGGAAAAAAATAGAGAGTCCGACCCTTAGCCTTTTCAGCAGAAGAAAGTTCATTACAGATTGATGCGGTTGATGTTCAGTTTTGAAAGATCCATCTGTCCCAGCCCGGCAGCGCTAGCCAGCTGGATGTGGTTGATTTCGGCAGGGTCTTTTCCGAAAAATTTGGTTGCGGCAGCATCTGCAGCAACGATATCCCTGGATAATATCAGGCTCTTCATGGTAATTACATCATCCAGCGAAACCCCCATCGGACCGTTTTGTTTCAGCACATAATAGGCATCCACCACGTTCAGGTCTGGTTTTTTGTAATGCAGGAAATCGGCGATGCACTGATGGAGGTCGTTTTTGTGCCAGAAACCACGATCCCAGACACATCCCATCATGTTTTTCATGGATATGGAGAGCTTTGAGGAGCTGTGATTCTTGAGGATCGGCACATTGATGAAAACATCGCTGCTTACCAGCAATTCGTGCACCTTCATATCCTTGAGTTTGGAACCGCCTGCAAATTCTACAGGTTTGTAATATCTTTCGCTGTCGCCTGGAACCATTTTGCCGCCGGCTGCGATGACTGCCGCCTCAATGCCTGAATTCTTGTAGCATTTGGTCCATTCGTGGCAGGTATGGTCAAATACGAATACCTCCTTGGCGCCTGCTTTCAGGCAATGTTCTACGATACGCTTGACGAGGATCGGATTGGTATTTGCACCACGCTCCGGAACCCTGTCCCAGCCGATATTCGGCTTAATCACCACTTTCTGTCCCGGTTTCACAAATTGCGACATGCCGCCCAGCGATTCGATGGCCTTGTCAAACATGACATCAGGCTCTCCGCCGCGAACGGCAACGAGGTCATAGGGATTTGCTGCATTCCCAGCCATGAGGTTGTCAATACCGCCAAAAGTTATTGCGGCTCCTGTAGCGATACCCGCGCCGATACCGGAAGTGATGAATTTTCTGCGTTCCATATATTTTTGAAAATTTGAACTGTTTACAAGTCCAAAATTAAAAAAATTATAGGTGATCCGTAATTACGCAGGCGGAACGCACCTTCCGTGTTTTTCCTGATTTTTCGAAGAGAGAAATATCCAAAATATAGATTCCCGGCTGAACTTTCTGATAATCACCCGATAATCCATCCCAAACCAGTTGGTCGGAAACAGCAGTAGTAAGGTTGTTCGCCAGTTTTCTGATGACCCTGCCGGCACAATTCAGAATCGTTATATTTAAAATAGACCCATCTTCACCTGTATTTATGTAGATATTTAACTGATCATTGATCCCGTCGCCGTTGGGCGAGAAGATTTCGGGATCGATTGAGACCCATTTTTTCGTCGAATCAGCCACTTCCAGAGCCGAATTCTTATATCCTGGAGTGGCAAAACCAGCGCTTTTTGCAGCCGAATGCCAGTTCTCCTTCCGGCAAGACGGCTCTGAAAAACTGCTCCGCTCGAGTGAGATTCCCTCCACTTCAGTGATAAAAGGATGATGCATTCCCTCGCTGTATTCCATTTCGTCGATGACTTCCCGGTTTTTGTTCAGCAAAACTACGCAACCCGATTGATCGGCCAGTGTTGGAAATTTATCCGACTGAAGGATGCAATCCTCACATTTCGAGTTGTAAAAACGGAGAATACCTTCACGGGATTTCGTTACTGCCAGGTAGGATCCCGGAAACAAATACTCTTGAAGCATCGAAACCGGATAAACCTGTTTCAGCGCTTTCAAATCATCGCGGGTTGCCAGGTACAGACCGGAAAGGTCAACAGTATGCCCACTGTTGTTGTAGATCTCCACAAAATCGGAGCCTTCCGGGTACGGGTTGAACAGCACTTCACTGATCAGCAGATCCGATCTGACAGGCAGGTAGTATCCGAACTTCAGTACCAGGTCGGACATAGTATTGCCGCATTCATCCTGAATTCCATGGAGCCTTACTGAATAATCCAACCCGTTCAGGAGGGTCGACGGCTTGAAGTATATCCTCATCAAACAGACATTTTGATCCGTCCTGACAGAGTCAACCACAACTCCTTCCGGGATATCTTTCAAGGCATCCATCGCTGAACCGGAAAACAGGAAACGCTCAGACAAAGTCACATCCAGTCTTGAATTGTCGGCAAACAGGGATGAAAGGATCGCGGGAGGCAGGTGATCAGCATTGGATGCCCTGACAGAATTTTCGGCGCCGGGGGTACCGCCTTTCACCGAAAGTGTGGTGGCCCAGTTGTTGCGCTGGCCGCACATTCTTTCCGGGTCGATCCTTTCGAGGGAATAACCGCCATCCTCAAATCCCTTGCTGTGCATGGAAGGAAGATACTCCACCTGGTCGACCAGCCGCTTGTCAGGGTCGTACAGTGAGATCACAAGTCCGTCATTGTTGACAAGGAATCCGGATATTTCAACGACCTTGCCATATTGCTGCAGATCCTTTGTTCCGCCCGTAGCAGTAATCAGCAAATACCCACCAGGTGAGATAATTATGTCGGGAAATAATTTCTGTTTGGTACCAAGACCCAGATTCCATCCTTTCAGGTTCACAGATGTGGAACGCCCGTTGTACAATTCGAGGTATTCCCTGTCGGGTAAACCTGCAACAGGGGTCGGATCGGCCATGATTTCATTGATAACAATTTCACCTGGCGAAGTTTGCCCAAATTCGGGATACTTCGGGATGAACCATCCGCCATTTATGGCAAAAATTGCCATGCAACTTTCGATTGAGCCAAAAGTGACGAGCAAAAAAATAAAAATGTAATTTTTTACTGCCATTTTTTTGAAAATAATAAGAAAAATCTATAATTTTGTCCGATCAGGCTTACGGATTGTCAGATCCGGGGTAGTTCTCTTATAAAGTTAACCCATCCGGACGACAAAAACGAATCCTGAAAGAGGATTTTCGATTTTGGATTTTGGATTTTTAATTGAACTACTGCGCCACGCGCATCTGCCTTGACATAAACGAAGTCTCGCGGCTACAATTGAGGCCAACGATTTTGGGGTAGTTGTTGATTCAACACCACCCGCCACTTGGAGGCACAGACCATGG
>CAIUUO010000069.1 GCA_903902325.1 uncultured Bacteroidia bacterium | reverse complement strand
GGAAGGAATTGAAAGTGCCATTGCAAGAACACCCATTGCCAGGATTTTTTTTGAATTCATTTGTTTTGTTTTTACATTTACATCAAACACTAAATTAAATAATAAATCTGATGTGCGGAAGATTTATTCTTATTCAGGATGCCATTCCCCTCAAAAACCGGTTCAAGCTAGAAATCCCTGAAGGATTGGACCTAAGGCCTTCTTACAATATTTCGCCCGGACAGAAAACAGCCGTTATCACCGACGAACGACCGCACGAATTGCAGTTGTACCGCTTTGGCCTCACTCCTTTGTGGGCTGAAAAGCCAGTCCTTTTGATCAACGCCCGCTCCGAAGGCGACAACAATCCAACAGACGATCCGGATTTTACAGGAGAAATGGGCATTTTCAATAAACCCTCCTTCCGAAAACCGATCCGTTCGCAGCGCTGCCTGATACCAGCGGATGCCTTTATCGAGGGAACCGTCAAGGAGAAACTCGACAAGCCTTTTGTCATCTATCTACGCAACAAAGTTAGGCCCTTTGCCTTTGCCGGGATCTGGGACGAATGGAAGCATCCAGAATCCGGCGAGTTGATCCGCTCCTTCGCCATCCTGACCACCTTCCCCAATCGTCTTATGGCCCGGATTCCCCATAACCGCATGCCGGTGATCCTTCACAGGGAAGATGAACTGCGTTGGCTTTCCAAAGGATTGTCGACTGAAGAACTATCCTCCATGATGATGCCCTACCCTGCGGAATTGATGAATGGTTACCCGATCGCACCAACCATCAAAAATCCCAAAACCAATGACCCGGGGTTGCTTCACCCGGCAGGTCCCAGGATCTTCACGGAAGGGTAAGAAATCGTTTGAAATGTTTGTAGGGTTTGTAGGATTTAAAAAGTTTGAAAAGTTATGAACCCAAGTTATTACCCTTCAACTCTAAATCAAATAAAGAAAATCCTTATAAAGTTGACATTTCAAACATTTCAAACATTTCAAATTCAGAACAGCAAGTTTTTATTCGTATGCCCCGCTTCGTGCAACAACAGCCATTTCTTACGATCAAGTCCTCCTGCATAGCCAACCAGTTTGCCATCTTGCCCAATAATACGATGGCATGGGATGATGATGGAAATCGGATTTTTCCCGTTTGCAGTACCTACCGCACGGGTATTGAGTGAAGAGCCTAGCTCCACAGCGATTTCACGATAGCTTTTCGTTTTGCCAAAGGGTACATCAATTAATTTCTGCCAGACTTTTCTCTGAAATTCCGTGCCATCAGGGCTGAGATCAAGTTCAAATTTTGTTCTGGTTCCTTCAAAATACTCGCTTAACTGGACGACGGTACGCAACAGAACTTCTGGCTGTGTTTCAGACGCTTCAATCATCTCATCGCTAAAAGTAACCGACTTTAAATGAGTCTCATCTGTAACAATCGAGATTCGGCCAACGGGACTTTCAATGCTCTTTAAATACCTATTCACGTCTATTTCAGCTCCTTCACCTTGATATTCTTGTAGTGCACCTCGTTCCCATGCTCCTGCAAGAGCAAATGACCGGTTGGATATTCACCGAACCCAACATCCTTTGCAAATTTACTGGTAGCCACCAATGCTTTCCATTCGGCTGTTCCCCGGGTATATTCAACTACTTTCGTTCCGTTCAGGAAATGGGTTACTTTTTCACCATTTACCTCGATGCGGGCGCGGTTCCATTGATTAACACCATTGAAAGGTTTGGTCTTGATGGCAGGGATCAGATCATAGAGCGAAGACAAGGTACGGTCGCCATCTTTCCCCAGTTTGGCATCCGGATGTAATACATCGTCCAGTACCTGGTATTCACAACCAACGTTGTTATAACCTTTTCCCCCCTT
>CAIUUO010000068.1 GCA_903902325.1 uncultured Bacteroidia bacterium | reverse complement strand
TCCTTTTTCCTTTTTCCTTTTTCCTTTTTCCTTTACTTGGTAAGTGCAATCGTCAATGTTGTTGAAACCTGGTTGTCGGAAGTATAGAAGCAGGTTACGGTAAAGTCATAATTGCCCGTTGTAGTCTGATTCCCTGTTACTGTCAGCGGAACAATAATCTCACTTTGATTAACCGCTAACGTTTTTTTCCCTGCAGCAATAATCCAGGTTTGCGAGAATCCCCAATCAGTGGTTTGAAGCCCCTTCGAACTCTTTGCAATTGTAACCTTGTAGGATTTCAACTCAACATTGTCGGTCAGATCCATCTGAAGGTGCAAAGGAGACCCCAAAACATACGATTTACCGGCTGTCGGATCGACCAGACTGATGGTTGGCACCGTTGTATCCTTGGTAGGCGCGGGAGTTTCAGAACTACTTTTTTTACAAGCAACAATAACTAGAAATAGTGCAACTGTAAGGGACCATCTGGATAAGTTTCTCATTTCTCTGAGTTTTTAATCTGATCTGCTAAAAGCTTGCTTTTCCTTTTTCCATATGAAAAATAAATAACCATCCCGATCGCCATCCAGATAATCAAACGCAACCAGGTATCAAGCGGCAGAGCAGCCATTTGCACCAGACAGATACCCATTCCAAGAATTGGGAAAAGGGGCACAAACGGAGTCTTGAACGGCCTGATTGCGTCCGGATCTGTCTTACGCAAAATAATTATTCCTGCACAGACGATCACAAAAGCAAGCAATGTACCAATTGAAACCAGTTCTCCCAGCACACCAATGGGGAAAATCCCGGCAATCAAGGCCGCAAATGCACCTGTCACAATGGTGGTAATGTAAGGAGTTTTGTATTTTTTATGCACTACCGTGAAGGCCGGAGGCAGCAAGCCGTCCTTGGCCATGGTATAGAATATCCTTGGTTGGGCCATCAGCATCACAAGTACCACGGAACTAAGTCCGGCCAATGCTCCGACTTTAATCAGGATGCCACTCATCTTAATATAAGGTCTCAGCCAGACTTGTATGTCGCCTGCCCTGTCGATGGCCAGTGCAATCGGTGCAGGTACATTCAATTCCTTGTAATTAACGATTCCAGTCATAACACCAGCAACTGCAACATACAAGACGGTACAGATAACCAATGACCACAATATTCCCTTTGGCATGTCTCGCGCAGGATTTTTGGTTTCCTGGGCAGCCGTGGAAAGTGCATCAAATCCGATGTAGGCAAAAAAGATCACTCCGGCTCCTGCAAAAATTCCGCTTATTCCGAAAGCGCCAAATACACCAGTATTTTCAGGGATAAAGGGTGTCCAGTTATCCACATTGATGGAAGATATGCCAAATCCGATGAAAAGCAGGATCACTGTAAGTTTGATCAGTACGATGACATTGTTGAATTTACTGGATTCCTTGATACCAATCACAAGCAAAGCAGTGATCAGAATTACCAAAGCCACTGCAGGAAAATTAAGGATACTTCCGGTCCTTTCCCATCCCTGGCCGATTACATGGTTAAAGGGTGCCGAACAGAGTTCATGGGGAATGATGATATGGAAATCTTTCATCAGGCTGACAAAATAACCCGACCATCCTACGGAGACGGTTGATGAAGCAAAAAGGTATTCCAAAATGAGGTCCCATCCAATGATCCAGGCCAGGAATTCGCCCAGAGTAGCGTAGGCATAGGTGTAGGCACTTCCGGCAATTGGGATCATGGAGGCAAACTCGGCGTAGCACAATCCGGCAAACACACAGCCCAATGCTGAAAATAAAAATGAAAGAATAATAGAAGGACCGGCATAATTGGCAGCAGCAGTACCGGTCAGTACGAATATACCGGTTCCGATGATAGCTCCAATACCAAGGGCAATCAGGTTCCTTGCTGTGAGGGCTCGGTTGAATTTGTGCTCATCCGATTTTGCCTCAGCCAAAAGAATGGTCACCGATTTTCTTCTAAAAAGTTGATTCATAAATAGTGATTCATTAAATCCGTTGTATCAGCAAAGATAAAAAATTTGGGATAACTTAATCCGAAGAATGAAACCATTGCGAAATTTTGGAAAAGGCAGAACAGATAAAATTAAACGGATTCGATCATCCTGAATTCTGCAGAACCAAAATCATTTTTTGAAATTCAACGATACAATGAATTTGAATGTCTAAATTTGGTTTTGATGTTTGAATAAAAATAATCCTATATGAAAAATCAAAATATTTTTCTGCTCTGTCTTATAGCTATTTTTCTAAACAGCGCTCAATTGCTTGCTCAACAAAGGACCTACTGCAACCCAATCAATCTGGATTATGGGTACTGTCCTATTCCTAATTTTACCGAAGCAGGGAAACACCGTGCAACAGCCGATCCCGTAATTGTTGATTACAAAGGAGATTATTTTCTTTTTTCCACCAATCAGATGGGTTATTGGTGGAGTCATGATCTGAATCACTGGAAATTTGTTTCCCGGTCCTTTCTTAAACCGATCCATCATGTTTATGACGATCTCTGTGCACCTGCTGTGTGGATTATGGGAGATACAATGCTGGTTTATGGATCCACTGTATCAAAAGACTTTCCTATCTGGATGAGTACCAATCCGAAAGTTGACGATTGGAAGGAAGCCGTTGATTCGTTTAAGATAGGTGCCTGGGATCCTGATTTCTTCAGGGATGAAGACGGAAAGCTTTACCTCTATTATGGAAGCAGCAACAAATATCCCCTTTACGGCGTCGGCGTTGACCCTAAAACTTTTCAGCCAACCGGAGATCCAAAGGAGTTGTTGTATCTTGATGACAAGCGATTTGGATGGCAGCGATTCGGGGAATATGCAGACAATACTTTCCTGGATCCCTTCATCGAAGGCTCCTGGATGACCAAATACAAGGGTAAGTATTACCTGCAGTATGGCGCTCCGGGAACGGAAATGAGTGGATATGCCGACGGTGTCGCGGTAGCAGATCATCCACTTGGTCCTTTTGTGCACCAGTCGACTCCTTTGTCCTACAAACCCGGGGGATTTGCCCGAGGTGCAGGACATGGAGCCACGTTCACCGACCATTGGGGAAATTTCTGGCATGTGAGCACCATGGTTATTTCCGTGAAAAATAATTTTGAGAGAAGAATCGGAATCTGGCCAGCAGGATTCGACAAAGATGGAACGATCTATTGCAATACTGCTTTTGGCGATTATCCGCATTATCTTCCCAACGGAGAAGCGGACCATTTAAAAAGCCGTTTTACCGGCTGGATGCTGCTCAACTACAACAAACCGGTGACAGTTTCCTCCACCTATGGCGGGTACCACGCCAATTTTGCTGTGGATGAAAACATCAAGACCTACTGGAGCGCCAAGACCGTGAACAGTGGTGAATGGCTGATTTCAGACATGGGTGAAACTTCAATGGTTCATTCGATTCAGATCAATTATGCCGATCAGGATGCCACATTGATGGGAAAACAGCACAACATCTTCCATCAGTACAAATTATATGCTTCAATTGATGGCAAGAGTTGGAAGTTGATTGTGGATAAAAGCAAGAACCATCAGGATGTGCCTCACGACTATCTCGAACTTGCGCACCCGGTTCAGGCAAGGTATATCAAATTGGAAAATATTCATGTCCCTGACGGGAAGTTTGCAATCAGTGGCTTTCGTCTTTTCGGGTATGGCAACGGAACCAAACCGAACCCGGTTAATGGGCTCACCATTCTGAGAACGGCCAATGACAAGAGAAGCGCATGGATAAAATGGACGGCCTCTGATGATGCCTTTGGTTACAACATCTATTTCGGAACTGATCCTGACAAACTATATAACTGTATGATGGTTTATGGTTCGAATGAATACTGGTTCAAGGGGATGGACAAGGATGCAACCTACTATTATACCATAGAAGCCTTCAATGAAAACGGTATATCCGACATTTCCAAAGTAGTCAAATCTGAGTAATTGGTAACCTTATTCCGAGAGTGAAAGGATCTTGAACTCGGTCCTGCGGTTGCGCTGGTGTTCTGCCTCGCTGCACGGTACGCCGTCCGAACATTTGTTCAGGAGCATTGTCTCACCGTAGCCTTTGCCCACGATTCTGTTCCTGGCGATGCCTTTCGAAAACAAGTAAGCAGCGGCGGATTTTGCACGCTTGTCCGACAGAGCCATGTTGTACCCTGCCGAGGCACGTGAGTCGGTATGCGAACGCAGTTCGATCTTCATCTGCGGATAGTCGCTCATCAGTTTGAAGAGCTTGTCAAGTACCCTGGCTGCATCCTCACGGATGTTGTATTTGTCGAGGTCGTAATAAATATCCTCCATCGCAATCAGGTCGCCCTCGCAGTAGACAGGGAATAATACATTAAATGTAGAGTCCTTCGCCGTACCGGCTGTGGTTAATTCAACTGGCAACGCAATGCACTTTTTCTTCCCGCCGGAGCCAGTCACCGTGATCCTGTAACCTGTTCCCGCCTGCAGTTCTCCCGTGAAAAAGCCCTGAGCGTCGCTCCTGAATTCCTGTGCTCTTGTTCCGCCAGTGATCACCGCGGTGTAGCCTGCCAGGGGAGCCTTGGTACCTGCCGAAAAGACAAGGCCTTTGACTCCCAGCAATGGTGCCTCCCGGTGCAGGGCAATCCTGATGGTATCGGCTTGCCTGATCTGATCCTGCGTCATGATGATACTGCCCGGCTTGTATCCTGCCGCCCTGGCGCTTAAATCATAGGATTTATAGGGTTTGAAACTGTATGCTGCCCCTGCCGCAGGAATATCTGCTGTTTTCAAGTGTTCAACTCCCTTTTCCTCAATATCTATTTTGGATTTGGGAAGTACAAAACCGGTTTGCCTGTCAAACACAAGGATCGGTTTGCGGTAGAATTTACTGAAACTGTAAATATCATCGTTGCCGTAGTTGTTGTTCCTGTCCGAACTGAAGTAACCTTCCTCACCTGTTCCAGAGGTGATCAACCCAAAATCATCAAACCTGGTATTGAGCGGATAGCCCGCATTGACAGGTCCTGCAAATCCTTCCTTCAGCTTTTCAGCCCGGAAGATATCCAGTCCGCCTAGTCCGGGAATCCCATTGGAAGCATACCAAAGGTTGCCGTCCCTGTCGATAAAAGGAAATAACTCGTTCCCACGGCTGTTGATCCCGGGTCCAAGGTTGACGGGTTTGTCCCATGTGGCCTTCCCGTCGCTGTCCGTTATCCGCTTACAAACATAAAGGTCGAAGCCACCCAGTCCGCCAGGCATATCGCTGGTAAGGTAAAGTCGTTTGCCGTCAAGGCTCAATGCCGGATGTTCCACTGAATATTCATCGCTGTTCATGGACAGAGGGGTAATTCCTGTCCACTTCTTTTGGACTCCATCCCATACTGCCTGGAACAAACTCAGCTTGTTGATTCCTTCTCCGCTCTTGTGCAGGTGCGAATGGTAATAATTGCTTCTTGTGAAGATAATCGTATCCTGATTCCTGCTAAAGGTCACAGGTCCTTCATGGTATTTCGAATTCAGCTCACCTGAAAATGGTTTTGCACTGACCGAATCCCTCCCGGCCACAAAAAGGTCCAGATAGGGTTTTTGGGTCCAGTTATAAGTCGAATGTAAAAGAGAAAATCCAGGTCTGTCGCTCGAAAAAACTACCGACTCCCCGAAATAGGAAGGACTGAAATCATCGGACCCGTTGGAAAACGGTGCCTTCTTTATCAGGCATGCTGAAGAATCCAGGTAGAAAGCCCTGATGTTTTTGTATGCCTGACCAAAGCCCGTGCCCCTGGGATCATCAGGAACAGCCCTGCTGTATCTGCCATACCACTCAATTGCCTGGCTGTATTTGCCGTTGCGCGACAGAGCCCGGGCATAGCCCAAAAGGTATGCTGGTTTCGGTGATTTTATCCCCGAAAGGAAGGCATAATATTTTTCCGCATTCTCACTGTCGTTCAAATGGTCGTAGGTCAAGGCCAGTTTTTCATATACCAGACTATCCTCCGGATTGCTTTTCAGCAACTGGTCATACAAGGGAATTGCCTTGTAAAAATCATACTGGTTGTAGTAACTGTCGGCAAGCTTTCTTTTCAGGGTAAGATCCTGGGCAAGTCCTGATGCGCAGATAAACAAACCAAGTATCAATATCTTTATTCTCATCTGTGGAGTTGGTTTAGAAGAACCGGGGAGTGACTATTTTCCCCTTTGAAAAGTCAAACTGATATCGAAGCATGATCTCATGCGAGCCACTGGTGAAATTGCTAAGCTCATTGGTGGAATACTCATACGAATAGCCCAGGCTCAGCTGTTTGCTGATCTTGACCTGCGTCAGAACATCTATCGAGGCACTGGTCCTGTAGGATACTCCCAGGGAGAGAAGATCAAAAAACATGAATACCGCGTTGAAATCAGCTTCAACAGGTGCCCCCGGAACAAACTTCAGTAAAAGGGAGGGCTGCAGCTGTATATCCTTGTTCACATCAAGGAGGTATCCTGCATTCATGTAATAGTGGCTGACAATGTTTATGTTCAGGTCATTGGCCATATTGGGGTAAATTTCATTTTGGATAGCCTGGCCCAGCAGGTTCATGGAGGACAATCCTGCATAGAACCGCTCGTTGTGGTAATACATGCCAACACTGAAATTGGGCAAAACCTTGTGGTAATCCGAAACAAAGGCCGGATCAATCTGTGAGCTGTTTTCTGAATACTGCACCTGCGAATTGTTCGAATTATAGAAATCAATCCCTGCCTGCAAGCCAAACGAGAGAATGCCCTCGGCGAAATTAACCTTATAAGAATAGATCCCGTAGATACCTGAATGGCTGGTCACTCCGATCTTGTCAAAAATCATGTTCAGACCAATGCCTACCTTCTGGTTCTTTACCGGTGTATCCAGGGAGAAATTACCCGTTTTGGGTGCTCCCGGGATATTCACCCACTGGTTTCGGTACAAGGCAGTTGCACTGAGCACTTCCCTTGATCCGGCATAGGCCGGATTGATCAGCAATCCATTGAAGACATATTGCGAATACATCGGATCTTGCTGTGCAGAGACTCCAGCAGAAAAACTCAGGAACAGAAAAAATATCGCTAACTTCTTTATCATTTGTAATTATCTGTTAAGCGTAAGGTAACCAACTTTCGCCTTTTCACCGTTGTTCAGGTTCACGATGTAGTAATAGGTTCCTCCTGGCAATTGGTTGCCAAGCAACAATCCAATATTGGACAGTCCGGCCCAGTCATTAATATAATGCTGACTCTCATATACTTTGTTGCCCCATCTGTTGAAGACCTGAAGGTTGATGACGTATTTATCGGCTCCCTTTATCACAAAGTAATCATTGATACCATCACCGTTCGGGGAGAACCCTTCCGGTATGAATATGTCTGATTTTGTCACGGTAATCAAAACTATTGCCGGAGAGGCGCTGTAATCTTTGCCATCAGAAGCACTCCACATGAAATTGTCATCTCCCGTATAGCCCTTGACAGGAGTATAGGTGATCCTTCCAAGGTCAGACAGCAGTATGACCTGTGCCGGGAAGATGTCTGCCCCGTTGAGCTGCAACTGCCCGTGAAGCGGCATCGTTTCAATCCTTACCGATACGAGGTTGTCGTTGTCGGCATCCGTATATTTGGACGTGAAATCACCCGTGGCGAAAGGCAGCGTCTGATCCATGACGATGGTCCTGGAAATGTCTGATACCTTCGGAGGATTGTTCTTAACTGGTGTTACGGTAACCAGTACCTGACCCTGGGCACACAATGAAGGAGTTCCGTTGTCACAGGCTAGATAATTGACAAAATCATTCCCAACAAAATTCGGATTGGGTGTGTAATGTATCTCACCTTTGGCCGATACAGTTGCCTTGCCATGCAGAGGTAATCCGTTCAGGCTGATAGTAATAATATCACCGTCAACATTCACCACATTGGAGATAATATCCACTGTTTTTGGGCCCGTGTTTTCAACCATGGTAATGGATATGACCGGAGCCGTCAGCGTCGGAACATTGTTAACCGGTATCACGTTGATAACAACTGTTGCTGTGGAGCAAAGCTGCGGAGTACCATTGTCACAAACTCTATAGACAAAATTATCAGTGCCATTGAAATTGGCCACAGGTACATATACATAGGTACCATCCGTATTAATGGAGAGGGTTCCATGTGAAGGTCCCTTTACAGGTATCGTACTGATGGTAAGCTTATCACCCTCCGGATCACTGTCATTGGCCAGTAAACTGGTTCCAATGAGCATACTGCTTTCCTTAACAGTACCTGCATCATCTACAGCTACAGGAGGATCATTGACAGGAAGCACTACGATGGTCAGTTTGGCGGGATAGATTCCACCTTTCCCGTCACTCAGGCTGTAAATAGCCGTTGGAACCGGACCGAAATAATTTTGGTACGGAGTGAAGGTAAAATTGCCATTGCTACTGATTACCAAGGTCCCAACTCCACCGAAGGTTACGGATTCTCCTGCCTGATGAGTAATTCCGTTGACCACATATTGGGAAACAAAGAGATTTACTCCATCGGGATTGGTATCATTCGTCATGACATTTCCACTTACCGGAACATCTTCATCTGTTGAAATCAGATCGTCAACGGCAGCAATTGATGGCTTAACCACTATTGTTGCCATGGCTTCATCACAGTTTGCTGGATTTGCAATTTCACAGATTCTGTAGTTTAGGGTATAAACTCCCTGCGGAGTTCCCGGAGCCACTATAACACTTGTACCTGAAAGGCTTACTCCTGCAAAGGAAGAACTCACAAACGAAGTTTTTACAGTTTCTGTCGTAGCAGGGAAACCATTGAGGGTGTCGTTAATTAGCAGGTTGGGAATTGCCGTTCCACCCGAAAATCCGTATACACTTCCAGCATCATTTACAGCATCAATGATCAATACAGGATCATTGTCAAGGATTGTCCCGATTGCCTGACTGTCAAAAGAAACCAGCGCATTGCTGATCGGACTCAGGTTCACGAAGAAACTTTCCGTTGGCTCATAACGAGTATCGTCAATAATTGGGACCGTGATGGTATGCGTTTCACCACTGGTGCCTGCAAATGTGAGGATACCGGAAGTTGTGGTATAGTCTCCAGGGGCAATTGCAGTCTGGTTTACAGTCGTATAATTGACAGTGAAACTTCCCTGGACATTTCCTGAAAGCTTAACGACAAACACAGCATTGCCAGCATTCTCGGCAACTGTGACATCTCCAATGGAGAGTGAAGCAGCATCATTGTCCCTAATGGTACCAACAGCCTCACTGTCATAGGTTACCAGGTTATTGCTGATGTTGCTAAGCCTTACCAGGAAGGTCTCTGAAGGTTCCAGCAGGTTGTCGTCTATAATCGGAACAGTAATGGTATGCGTTTCACCGCTGGTACCCGCAAAATGAAGCGTTCCGGAAGTGGCTGTAAAGTCACCGGGTGACACTGCAGTTTGGCTGGCAGTTGCATAATTGAGGGTAAAGCTATCCTGTACGTCGCCGTTAAGCTTAACGGTGAATACTGCATTCCCGGCATTTTCGACAACTGTAACATCCGCTATAGACAGGAAGGTTGAGATATCATTCTCATTATCACTGATATTTACGGTAGCCGTTTTTGGCGTACCGATGGTAATCTTAGGACTACCTGAAGTAACAGCGCTGAGCGTTGCAAGTACCGTTTCCGTTGGCTCAAGTATTTGATCGTCCAGTACCAAAACGTCTATCGTCTTGCTTTTGATTCCGGCAGGAATGGTAATGGTTCCAGACAATGTTGTATAATCTGCACCAGGCGTAGCCGTGCCAGAAACTGTGTAACTGACAACTGTCGGTGTATCGGAAGCTTTTGACAAGGCAACCGTAAACTGACCGTTGGTTCCGGGTTCAGCAGCATCCGGTTTATTTGCTGTGATAGAGACTGTTGCCACATCATTGTCAAGGATGGTACCGATAGCTTCGCTGTCGTAGGTGACCAGATCATTTGTGATGCCACTTAAACCTAACAGGAATTGTTCTGTTGATTCAACGAGGTTGTCATCAATGATCGGAACTTTTATCGAATGTGATTCTCCATCTGACCCGTCGAAGGCAAGTGTTCCACTTGAACTTGAATAATCTCCGGGATTTTTGGCTGTTCCGTCAGTTGTTTTGTAGTTAATGGTAAAGCTGTCCTGTACGTCACCTGAAAGAACCACATTGAATATGGCGAAACCAGCACTTTCATCCACGGTAACATCATTTATGGATAAGGAAGCTTCATCGTTGTCGGTAATATTGCCAATTGCCTGATTGTCATAAGTGACCAATGTATTGCTTATTGCACTCAGGTTCACGTAGAAATTCTCAGTCGACTCGAGTATGTTGTCATTGATGATTGGAACTGTGATCGTATGCGTTTCACCCGTCGTACCTGCAAACGTAAGGATACCAGAGGCATTCGTGAAATCACCAGGGGCAACAGCAGAACCGTTGGCAGTCGCATAATTAACAGTAAAGCTACCTTGAACATTGCCGGTCAGTTTCACTGTAAAAACTGCATTTCCAACCGCTTCGTTCACTGTCAGGTCAGCGATGGAGAGGGAGGCAGCGTCGTTGTCGGTAATTACACCATTTGCCGCCGGTGTACCTATCACCACATTTTGCCCGTTGTTAACCAGCGCACTTATGGTTCCGACAAATTTCTCCGTCGGTTCGAGTAAAAGGTCATCCGTTATAGAAACCGTCACATTTTGTGACAATGGATTGCCTGCGCCAAAATTCAGGGTAACAGGCCCAACAGCAGTATAATCTGAACCTGCCAGTGCTGTATTGTCGGAAGTTGCAAAATCAATGGTAATCGCATTTTGAACCGGATGATCCAGGGCAATCACAAAATTAGCAGTTCCGGCGGCTTCATTGACCGTGAAACCGGTGATGGAGAAAGTAGAAACATCATCGTCTGTAATGGTTCCCACACCCGAAGCCTTGGTAATGGTATGCGTTGTAGCAGTGCTTATCAAATTGCTCAAACCTACCGTGAATGTCTCTGTTGGTTCAGTTATTGCATCATTGATAATTGGAATGACAATAATCTGTGTCGCTCCGCTAATTGATCCTCCCGGGAATGTTAGTGTACCTGTTTTAGAAGTATAGTCACTCCCTGCAATTGCAGTAACATCCGCGGTAGCATAATCTACAGTCATAGGATCCTGAATGGCTCCGGTTAGAGTCACGGCAAAAATCATCGTACCTCCGGCTACATTCTCTGCCACACTTACATCGTTGATGGCAATGCTCACTGCATCATCGTCGATAATGGTGCCCACACCCGGATTGTGGGTGATAGAACTGATTGACGCTGTTGTGATAAGGTTACTAAGTCCCACATTGTAAGTTTCAGTGGGTTCACCCACTGCATCATTTATGATAGGAATAGAGATATTTCGGGTTGTACCGTTCAACGAACCAGCCGGGAAAGTAATCGTACCCGTCGTTGAAGTATAATCACTTCCTGCGATGGCCGTAACGTCGGCTGTCGCATAATCTATCTTTAAAGCATCCTGAATATTTCCGGAAAGAGTGACTGTAAATGTGGCCATACCTCCAACAACATTCTCTGCAACAGTCACATCGTTGATAGCGACACTCACCGCATCGTTGTCGGTGATCGTTGATGTGGCAGTTGCTCCTGCCGGTAGAATCGTAATTTGCTGGCCATTGGCGTTGCCCATCGTGATGGTGCCCGTAAAGGTCTCTGAAGGCTCGGCAATCAGATCGCCTAGAACGGCCACAGGAATGTTCACAAAAGTGGTTCCCGCTGTGATGGTATAGCTTACCGCGGCTTGTGCCGTGAAGTCTGAAGCTCCTGCCGTACCATTGGTCGTGCTGAAGTTCAGTACCACATCCTGCTGCGCTACCCCATTCATTGTGGCAACAAAGTTGGAATTGGCGCTGCCTGCATCACCTTCCGTGACTGTGAAGCCTGAGAGTGAGATCGTGTAGGCATCGTTGTCGTTGATCGTTGAGGTTGCTGTTGCGCCCGCAGGAAGAACTGTTATCTGCTGGCCGTTGGCGTTGCTCAGCGTGATGGTGCCCGTGAAGTTCTCTGAAGGTTCAGCGATCAGGTCGCCTAGAACATCAACAGGAATATTAACGCCTCCACTACCGGCCGGGATTGTAACTGTAGTGGCAGCCTGTGCCGTGAAGTCGGATCCGCCAACAGCTGTTCCATCAGTGGTATTGAATGTTAACACAACATTATTCTGCGCGGGTCCGCTCATCGAGGCTACGAAGTTATAACTGGCGCTTCCTGCATCACCTTCCGTGGCTGTGAAGCCTGCAAGTGAGATTGTGTAGACGTCATCATCAGTTATCGTTCCAACGCCTGTGGCTTTGGAAATCGATTTGGTGGTGGCCGTGCTGACCAGGTTACTCAGGACTACATTGTAGGTCTCCGTAGGTTCTGAGATCAGATCATTGAGGATCGGTACATCGATCACTTTGGTCGTCCCTGTCGGTGATCCGGCCGCAAAGGTCAGTGTTCCGCTCGTGGTGGTATAGTCGCTGCCTGCAAGGGCTGTAACATTGGCCGTCGCATAATTTACAGTCAGTGCATCCTGGATCGCTCCCGTCAAAGTGACCGTGAAGGTAGCCTTGCCTGCTGCAACATTCTCTGCTACGCTTACATCATCAATTGATAAGCTGATTGCATCATCATCCGTAATCGTGCCAACGCCTGTGGCCTTTGAGATAGATTTGGTGGTGGCAGTGCTCACAAGGCTGCTCAGCACTACATTGTAGGTCTCCGTAGGTTCTGAGATCAGGTCATTGAGGATCGGTACATCGATCGTTTTGATCGTTCCTGTCGGTGATCCCGCCGCAAAGGTAAGTGTTCCGCTCGTGGTGGTATAGTCGCTGCCTGCAAGGGCTGTAACATTGGCCGTGGCATAATTTACCGTAAGCGCATCCTGGATGGCGCCCGTCAAAGTTACCGTGAAGGTAGCCTTGCCTGCTGCAACGTTTTCAGCTACACTTACATCATCAATTGATAAGCTTATTGCATCATCATCTGTAATCGTACCAACGCCCGTGGCCTTGGAGATCGATTTGGTGGTGGCAGTACTAACCAGATTGCTCAGTACAACATTGTAAGTCTCCGTAGGTTCTGAGATCAGGTCATTGAGGATCGGTACATCGATCACTTTGGTCGTTCCCGTC
>CAIUUO010000067.1 GCA_903902325.1 uncultured Bacteroidia bacterium | reverse complement strand
TTGGCTTTCAAACGACCGCCTTGTTGAATACCTTTGGCATAACCGTCCAAACGAACAGGTAGGTCAATCTTAACTGCTTTTTTGTCGCGGATCTGCAGGAAGTCAATATGCAAAAGTTTATCCGTTACCGGATGAAACTGCAACTCCTGCATGAATGCATCATAAATTTTACCGTCGATGTTCAATTCCGCCTGATACACTTTTGGGGTGTAAACAATCTTACGGAAATCACCTTCCGGTACATAAAAGTGAACGGGAGCTTCACCTCCGTAAAGAACGCATGGTACTAAGTCCTGAGCTCTCAGATTCCTGGTGTCTTTTTTTCCAAGGGCCTGACGCGCAGTACCTTTAATTTCAAATTTTTTCATTTCTAAATTTTTTAATAATAAAGTGTTTACTCAGACCTCCTTTCCATTGAAAGGTGTCCGCATCACACCCTTAAAGGCATGCTGCTAAATCGGGCACAAAGATAAGTAATTACAGATTAAAAATTACAAATTACAAATTAAAAAAGAGAATTGTTAGAAGGATTATGACAATCCCTCAATTTGTAATTTGTAATTTGTAATTTTTAATTAAATGAAGGAGGAGCTGATGGATTTGTTTTCGAATACCCTCTGGATCACATCAGCAAAGAGGGGGGCACATGACAATACGGTAATTTTGCTGCATGTGGTATGAAGTGGGATCGTATCAGTGAGCAAAACTTCATCGAGGGCAGAAGCCTCCAGGCGTTCGATGGCTGAACCTGAGAGAACGGCATGGGTAGCGCAGGCACGAACGGAACGGGCGCCTTTCTGTTTCATGAGATCAGCAGCTTTGGCAATAGTTCCGGCAGTATCGATGATGTCATCGACAATGATCACATCCTTGTCTTCCACATCGCCGATCAGGGTCATTGAGTCAATGAGATTGGCTTTTGTGCGGGTTTTGTGGCAGATGACCATATCTGTACCGAGATGTTTTGCGAAAACATTTGCGCGTTTGGTGCCACCGGTATCGGGAGATGCAATCACGATATCCTGCAGTCCCATCTGTTTGATATAGGGAATAAACATGGCTACGGCGCTAAGGTGATCCACAGGTACATTGAAAAAGCCCTGTATCTGGTCTGCGTGAAGGTCCATGGTAATCAGCCTGTCAATTCCTGCAACCGATAGCATGTCTGCAATCAGTTTGGCGCCAATGGAAACCCTTGGTCGATCCTTGCGGTCCTGGCGGGCAAAACCGAAGTAGGGCATAACGGCAATCACCTTGTAGGCCGATGCCCTTTTTGCCGCATCCACCATCAGTAAAAGCTCCAGAAGATTGTCTGCAGGTGCGAAAGTAGATTGTATGATGAAGGTATAGGTTCCTCTGATTGTCTCTTCGTAACAAGGTTCGAACTCTCCGTCAGCAAAACGCGGGCAGGATGATTTTCCAAGCTCCATACCAGCATTTTCAGCGATTTTTTCGGATAGGTACCTGGATTCATTTCCTGTAAAGAGCTTGATGGTTGAGGCCATATCTGTCGTTTTGGAGGGTGAACATCGATTGTTGGTGACAAAAATATAAAAAATCCGAAGTTGAAAAAGGTAAATTGAATACTATTTAATCAGGACTTATGAGTAAATTGTTAATAGTGAAAATTAACTGAGAACATGTGTTTTTCCCGGAATTAAGATTTAGCCTGCTGGAAGAATAAAAGGAATATTTCAATTTGCCGGTTTTTGACCCCTCTAAATTTCCACAAATATAGGGGAGACTTTTGATGAGCGAACGAATCAATATCAGAGCGTTACCCCCCTCCTTTGGAAAGGTTTGGGAAGGTCAAATTAGAAGGAAGAAATCATGAAAATTACTTATTCGGCGGTGGACTGTTGTATTGTGTCGGCAATAAAATCAAGCAATTCCTCCTTGCCGGTACCTTTTTCGGCGGATGTAACAAATATTTGTGGAAGTTCTTCCCAACTCTTGAACATCTCTTCATGGTAAGCTTCAAGATTTTTCTCGATGATGGATTTGGACAATTTATCTGTTTTGGTGAAAACCATCACAAACGGAATCCCATTTTCTCCCAGCCAGTTCATAAAATCCAGATCGTTCTGCTGAGGTTCCAGCCTGATGTCCAGCAAAACCATCACGCAATACAGATTTTCGCGCTCAAGGATGTATTTGCGAATAAATTTGATCCATTTTTCACGGCTTGAACGAAGAACCTTGGCATAGCCGTAACCCGGAAGGTCAACAAGGTACCATTCATTGTTAACGATAAAATGATTGATCAATCTCGTCTTTCCGGGTTCGGAAGAGGTCTTTGCCAGGTTCTTTACACCCATCAGCATGTTGATCAAGGATGATTTCCCCACGTTGGATCGTCCGATAAAGGCAAATTCCGGCTGTACGGAGGCCGGGCACAAGGAGGGGTCGGTATTGCTGACAACGAATTCGGCGCTTTTAATTAGCATGATGATGGGTTTTGATTTGCAAGTTTCTTGTTACAAGTTACAGGTTACAAGGTACAGGTTACAAGTTGCACAACCTGCAACCTGTAACTTGTAACCTGCAACATTTTTATTCAATATACACTTCCAGCAGTTTGGCCTCTTCACCGTTCGCCGGTTTCAAGTGAAAATTTTCGATAGAAGCCGGTATCAGAAGGGTTTCCCCTTTTTGAACAGCAACGGTTCCGGATTCCCATTGCAAGGTATAATTACCTTCGACACAAAGATAAATAACGAAGGTGTCCAGCTTACTGAAGTCACGCTCAACGGGTTCATTTAGTTCCAGAAGATTGGTGGTGAAATATTTGCACTTTGCAAGTTCGACCGATTCATTCATTTTTGGCTGGTAGTCCGTTTTTCCTTGAACATGATGTTTGAAGTTGATGGCATCAAGTGCAAGTTCCGTGTGCAGTTCACGAGGTTGGCCCTTATCGTCTACCCGGTTGTAATCAAAAATCCTGTAAGTAACGTCAGATGTCTGCTGAATCTCGGCGACGACAATTCCTTTTCCGATGCCGTGAACCCTACCTGCAGGGATAAAAAATACATCTCCCTTTTTGGCCGGATCAAACTGCAATAGATTTTCAAGTTTATCGTTTTGCAGGGCAATCAGGTAACTATCTCGGTCGATGGTTCGGTTGAAGCCTGAGATCAGTTCAGCGCCCTGGTCGGCCTGAACAACATACCACATTTCAGTTTTGCCAAATGCACCGTGCCTTTCCTTTGCAAGTTCATCGTTGGGATGTACTTGTATGGATAAACGGTCGTCGGCATCGATGTATTTGATCAGCAGTGGAAATTCCGTTCCGAAATGGTCATAAACTTTCTCTCCAACCAACTCGCCCATATAGACTTCAATCAACTCCTCAAGGTTGTTGCCTTTCAGGAAACCATCCGAAACAACAGAGATATCGTCCTGAACACCTGATAATTCCCATGATTCACCACAATGGGCAATGGTGTAATTTTTATTCAGCAGGATCGGCAATTTATCGCCACCCCATATTCGCTCCTTGAAGATGGGCCTGAACTTTAGCGGATAGAGACTTTTCATTGTACGAAATATTTATTTTTTTAGTAGAAAGTGAACTAAAGAGAACAAAAGTGCCTAGAGTGCCTAGAGTGAAATAAAGTGCCTAAAGTACTTATGGCACCTGCAGAGTTTTGTGGTACCGTTTTTCATTTTCACATTTCCACATTTTCCAATTTTCAAATTTGCTTCTGCCTTAATCGAAATAGTCAACAACTGCCCTGTCGACCGTATTGGCACGAACAAGGGCAACTACTTTCTGGTGATCAGGATGGTCACGGTAGATCTCAAATCCTTCTTTGGAATCGAAGCGGGTGACCAGACTAATATCGAATGAACTACCATTTATTTCGAAATTGGCGCCCACTTCGAGATATTTCAACACGGTAATATTTTCTTTAAGATTAAGAAGGGAATTTGCAATCTGGTTGCGAACATCTGACTTCTGCTGATCGGTCTGAAAATCTTTAAGTTTGAAGAGTACGATATGGTTGAACATATTTTATAAATGAAAAATGATAAATGAAAAATGAAAAATTTGCCAGATTGTTGTATAGGCAAAACAGTGCCAATTGCCAGAATCTG
>CAIUUO010000066.1 GCA_903902325.1 uncultured Bacteroidia bacterium | reverse complement strand
CCGTCATCCGAAAGCTGATTGCCAGAAACAACAAGCTTTTTTGGATACTTACTGACAAGAATGAATTATTCGTGTATGATGGGAAAGGATACAGGCGTATATTAAAAGATAAAAAAGTATGTGATTTTCAGATTGTAGGGGAGAAACTTGGATATGCCTTGTGCGATGATGAACTGATTGGTTTCAACGATCAGATATTCAGGATACTTTCAGTCAACAATGAATTCAGAAAAGTGGATAAAATTTTTGTTACATCGAAATTTGACATCTGGCTGATTGGTCCCCAATCTGAAATTCTGAAATTCAGGGATGGTCGCCTGATTGATTATTCCCTGAAAGAAAAATATACTCTCAGGGATATTTCTGTTGTCGGCGACGATGAGGTATGGATTGCAGGAAATGAAGGATTGATCCTGTATCATGGCGCCAAGGTTTTTCCACCCTACCAAAAAACAAATCCCGGTTTTTCTTCCTTCAAACTGACCAATTACAGCATCGATCTCGACAACGAATATGGCGTTGCGATGGCCGACTTTAACGGGGACAACAGGATTGACATTTTTTCAGTGTGCATATCCGACGTTAACCGCTTGTATATAAGCGAAATTAAAAATCCTGGCGAAAGGGTGAACAGTAATTTTTTCAGAGAGGAAGGTTTTATCCGAAAAACAGATGGAGCTACAAATAATGAAAATGGTTCAAATTTTTCAGAATTAAAACTTGGGGTTACTGTTGCTGACGTTGACAACGATGGTGATGAGGATATTTATATTTGTCACCTAAATTCCAGAAACAGACTTTTATTGAACGATGGAAACGGAGTTTTCAGAGATGTTTCCGATCAACCTTACCGCGCTTGTGAGAATTTTAACCGTTCGACTGCCGCTGCTTTCGCGGATGTCGATCTGGATGGATCCGTTGACCTCTATGTCACGAGTGAAAATGCTTCAAACAAACTTTTGCACAACGACGGAACCGGCCATTTTACAGATATCACTGTGAGTGCCGGGCTCGAAACAATTTCCGGCGGATCGTGTGCCTCATTCAGCGATATCAACAATGATGGGTATCCCGATTTGTGCGTCACATTCTGGTACGGACAGAACCGGATTTATTTGAATGAGACACGGAATGGTGTGATTAAATTCCGTGAGATCACTGCGCAGACAGATCTCGCTAAATCTCCGCCGGTAAAAAGTAACGGGGTAAGTTTTGCAGATATCAATAACGACGGATTTCCTGACCTTTTCATCGCCAACAGGAATGATACCAATAAACTATATCTGAACGACGGTCGCGGGAAATTCAGGGATGTTACGGACAAGTATTTCCAGAAAAAGGTGTTCTTATCCAATGGAGGCGTCTTTGCCGATTTTGACCAGGATGGATTCAAGGATCTTTACCTGACCAACGTTGGAGAAAATATCCTGTATAAAAATATTTCAGGTAAATATTTTTCGGATGTTTCCACCGATATGGGAGCCGAATTTAGCGGCTATTCGACGGGTGCTGCCGTTGGCGACCTTGACAATGACGGGAATGTGGACATTTATGCGGCGAATTATCTGGGAGGAAGCAGCAAAGTCTTCTTGAACCAGAACCGTAACAAGAATAACATCAAATTTAAATTGGAAGGAACACTTTCCAATCGAGATGCAATAGGTGCAAGAATATATCTTTATATCAAAAACAAAACTTCAGGAGAAACGCTGGCAGGTTTCCAGGAGATAAGTGGCGGCGGCGGTTATGCCTCCATATCTGCCAAAGAAGCTATATTCCCGCTATTTCCGGAATTTAACTATTTCGCATTGATCAAATTTCCATACCTCGGCAGTGAAATGAGAATTGATGATTTGAAGCCCGGAACTCTTATTGTTAAGGAACAGACAGGTTTGAGCGCATTTTTCACCCATTGCAAAAAATCGATCCTCCGTGCCTTTAAAGATCCCGAAATTCGCAGGGAGTTTTTAAAAATTGCCTGTGTCCTTTTCTTTTTTCTTGTCTATTACAGGACATCTGTGCAAGGCAAAGGACGTATTCTCTGGATTAGAAGGAGTTCTGTTTTTCTGTTCTTTATTGGTTTTTTTGTATTGAATTTACTTTTTATTTTTTCCTCATCCGTAATATTATTTTTCCTTCCTGTCATTATTGTTGTCGTTCCCATGATAATTATGCATTTAATTACAGAGCGGATGCAGATCTCCAGAAATGTCACCCTGCAAAGGATGAAACTGCGCGAAAAGATCTCCCGCGACCTTCACGATGACCTGGCATCTACCCTCGGAAGTATTTCGATTTATTCTGATACCTTAAAACGGATGGAGGATCCTGTCAAATCAAAAAATCTGTCTTCCAAAATTGCAGACCTGACACAATCTGCCCTTCAGTCCATTACAGACATCATCTGGATGACCTCTCCCAAGAACGATTCCCTACAGGGACTCCTGGCCAAAGCCAACAACCATTTGTATGAGACCTTTGTTGACAACGGGATTCACTATCAGGCCGAAATCAATATGCCTGAACAGGCAATCGTGCTCCCGGATGAACTGAAAAATGATACTTTCCTGATTTTGAAAGAGGCCACACACAACATTATCAAGCATGCCAGAGCCAAAAGTGTTACATTACTGGCTTATGTAAATGATCATACCTGTTCAATAACTTTGATGGACGATGGCATCGGATTTGATGAAATGAATCTTCACTTGAAGGATTCACATGGCAACGGACTAATTAACATAAGGCGGAGGGCCGTTGATTCAAATATTATTCTTTCCATTCATTCACATGCGGGCAAAGGGACAATCATTCATTTGGATTTCAAAATATGACCCCAACGGGCTATGGTTCCAATCATTATTTAATTGTTAATTCGTTAAAAAATTGGCTATGGCTGTTTCAGTTGGAATAGTTGAAGATCATGAGGAGTTCAGGCAAAGCCTGATTTTCCTGGTATCCTCATTCTCCGATTTCACGGTAGTGTGGTCGTTTGGCTCTGTCGAAGAGGCAGTTGGAAATGCCGTGTTTCCGGACGTACTGCTTTTGGATATCAACCTTCCCAGGATGACTGGTCTTGAAGCTATTCCGATTTTTAAGGGCAAATGGCCGGATACGAAGATCATCATGCTCACCATCCTCGAGGATGAATTCAATATCATGACTGCCATTAAAAACGGCGCAGACGGTTACATACTCAAAAAGACCAATCCGCAGAAGATTCTGGATGCCATTCAGCAGGTGTATGAAGGCGGCGCTGCCCTGACCCCGATGGTGGCCAAACAGGTTCTCTCCTTTTTTCAGCCTGTTCCAAAAGAAAAACAGCAGCTTTCGGCGCTCACCAAACGGGAGCATGAAATACTTTCCTGCATCGTAAGCGGCATCACCAACGAAAGGATTGCAGCGGAATTGTTCATCAGTACCCAGACAGTCCGCAACCACATCAAGAATATTTACGAAAAGCTTCAGGTGCACTCCAAGGCCCAGGTGGTGGCAAAAGCGCTGAAAGAGAAAATGGTCTGACCCGAAAAATGACCCCAATGGGCTATATGACACCCGACTTAAAAGTGTCTATTTTGTAATAAGTTCAAAAATTTGGCAAGGAAAGATTTAATGCCTTCTTTTCCTCAAATTGGCCCCTCTAAATCTCCCTAAGGGGGAGACTTCAGAGTTGCGTACAAATCATCATCGGCGCTTTGCGCCCCTCCTTGGAGGGGTTGTGGGAGGTCAAATGACATTCGGAAATTATTGACACTTCATACTTTCCGTTGCTTAGTTTGTACAAAAAAAATTTAGAGCTATTCTAATTGATGCTCAAAACCCATTCGTTCTCGTCCTTTCCGCCGAGAGGATAACGAGACGACTAAACCCAACCTTGGGAGTTTTTTTTCATAGAATTGCAGTGGCTTTCCGGCGAAGGAAATGGTGTTGACGGGATTCGCCGGGAGCCACGCAACTCCCGAAACCATTATGTGTTTTATTCCAAATCATGATTATTGCATTTGTTGAAAATTTTGCATTATTCGTATCTTGCATCAAAGTTTGACTGCAGTTGTTTATGTGCTTACCAGGCAGCAAATTTTGATTCAGGAAACATTAGCTACTTTACTTTAACAATTTATATTTTAACAATATGAAAAAATTATTGCTTCCTTTTATTGTATTTGTGATATTCTTCATAGGAAACTATCATGCTGTTGCCGAAATCCGCCTTCCTTCCATTCTTGGCAGCCACATGGTGCTCCAGCAGAAAAGTGAGGTCAATTTGTGGGGCTGGTGTGCGCCGTCAGAGAATATTAATGTAAAGGTCTCATGGGATACCACCAGATACGTCACCAAAGGAACCTCCGGTGCCAAATGGGAACTGAAAATCAAGACTCCTGCTGCCGGTGGTCCGTTTACCATTACCATAAACAACAAAACGGTACTGGAGGATGTGATGACCGGTGAAGTCTGGATTTGCAGCGGACAGAGCAATATGGAGTGGAGCGGTGACCAGAAATTGAAACAATCCCTCGATGAAGCCCCGAATGCTACCAACCAGAAAATCAGGTTCTTCTATGTTCCCAAAACCACCTCCGATTTTCCTCAGGAAGATGTCAGGGCAGGCTGGAAGGTCTGCACCCCGGAAGAGATGGTACATTTCAGCGCCATTGGTTATTTCTTCGGAAAGAAACTCCAGAATGACCTGAATGTCCCGGTGGGACTGATCAACAGCAACTGGGGCGGCACACCTGCCGAGGTCTGGACGCCCAAAGAGGTGATTGACAAGGACCAGGTTTTGAAGGAGGCATCCCTGAAACTGAACCCATCCGGTGGATGGCCAATCATACCCGGGTCTACCTATCATGCCATGATCGCACCACTGACCAAATTCAGGATCGCAGGCGCCATCTGGTACCAGGGTGAGAGCAATACCCAAAATTACAAATCCTATTCGCACCTGATGGCCAAGATGATCGGCGCCTGGCGCGATGCATGGGGATATTCCTTTCCGTTTTTCTATGTCCAGATTGCTCCGTTTGCTTACGGGCAAAACTTCATCGGCGCCTTGTTGCGCGAACAGCAAACAGCCTGCCTATCCATCCCGAGAACCGGTATGGTGGTTGTGCATGACCTCGTGGATGACGTGACGAACATTCATCCGGTCAAGAAAATGGAGGTGGCCAATCGCCTTGCAAGCCTTGCATTGGCCGATACCTATGGGGTCAAGGGCCTTGTGTACAAATATCCGATGTACCGTGGACTGGTCATCGAGAGAAACAGGATCAGGATTTTGTTCGACAACGTTCCGAACGGATTGATGGCAACTGCCAAGGATCTGAATGAGTTTTACATCGCGGGCGAGGATCAGAAATTCCTCTTTGCGAGTGCAAGGATCGAGGGTAATACGGTAATTGTCTGGAACAAGGCAGTGAAAGAACCTGTAGCCGTCAGGTTTGGCTTTGCCAATACCACCATCCCGAATTTGTTCAGCAAGGAAGGAATGCCTGTCAATATTTTTCGGACGGATACCTGGGAGGTGAAGACGGATGCAGTGGTGAAATGATCAGAAGATCAGAATTTACAGAATGATCAGAATTAGACAGAATGAAAATTGACAGGGGACAATTGTCAACGTAAAATATTTTCGGATGCGTGAACGAGGACAGGTTATTCGTACGAAAAATGCAACAAGATATTTGTTGGTTTTGCTGTTGACAATGCTTCTTTTCCAAAGTTATGGTCAGGATAATGCAGGCAGGATCAAGTGGTGGCAGGATGCCCGCTTCGGGATGTTCATCCACTGGGGCGTATATTCGACGGAAGGCCGAGGCGAGTGGATCATGTACCAGGAACACATCCCGTACCCGGAATACAGGAACCTTGCCGGTAACTTCCAGCCAAAAACCTATGATCCTGCTAAATGGGTAGCTCTCGCAAAGGAAGCAGGCATGAAATATGTGGTACTGACCACACGCCATCACGATGGTTATTGTCTCTTCGACAGCAAAGTTTCCGATTTTACTACCGTGAAAGTCGGTCCGGGAAGGGACCTGGTAGCCGAATTTGCCACTGCCTGCCATAAGGCGGGCATGAAGATGGGTTTCTACTATTCACTCACAGACTGGCATTTCCCCGGAATCCTTCCGCAGGGATATCCTAGGAGCCCTGAAATTATGAACCCAATGGTCCAACAGGCCCACGACCAGGTAAAAGAGCTGCTTTCCAATTACGGGAAAGTGGATATTCTCTGGTTCGATGGAATGACTCCGGGCGATACCACCACATGGCGATCAGGTGAACTTATCAGGATGGCCCGCAAACTGCAACCCGATATCCTGATCAACGACAGGGCCGGGACGAGCGGCGATTTCGTGACCCCCGAAAATGTTGTTGCCGCCAACAACAAGCCCTGGGAATCCTGCTACGCCATGAACCGGACCTGGGGCTATGCTCCGAACGACCTGAATTACAAACCCGTGGCAGAACTGATCAGGTTGCTCACCTCCTGTGCCTCGCAGGGCGGTAATTTTCTGCTGAATGTTTCTCCCGATGCAAACGGCGAAATACCCAAACAACAAGCCGAGTCGCTTCAGGAGATCGGCAAATGGATGAAGGTTCACGGCGTAACGGTCTATCAGGCTGGACCTTCGCCGATTGTCGTTGCCAATCTTGGATTTCAGTGCAGGGTGGGAGATAAGGTCTATCTCCTGATTCAGCGCTGGCCTGGTTCAGTACTTCCTTTTGCCTGGTGCGGATCCGTGGTTAAATCAGCCAGAATCCTGACCACGGGCCAGCCGCTTCAAATAGAGCAAAAGGAGGACAGGGTCTGGCTCCGGGGACTCCCCGTCAACCCTCCTGATCCCTACATGAACGTGGTGGAACTAAGCTTTGATGGAGCCCCAAAAGCCTCCAGTCCTGCCTACAAATAGGTTGGGATTTTTATCAGATACCAATTTAATCATCGAATCGTCGAATCATCGAATCGTCGAATTGCCGAATCGTCGAATTGTCGAATTGTCGAATCGTCGAATTGTCGAATCGTCGAATTGTCGAATTGTCGAATTATTTTATTTCCAGCATCGCATTCAGGTATTTGATGGAGGATTCCACGTCCAGGCGCTTCGCGACAATTTTTTTATTCTTATCCAGGATGTAGATAATCGGAGTGCTGGTCACATCGTACTGTTTCCTGAAATTCGAGGTATAATTGGGATCCCACACGTTGGTCCATTCCTGGATTTTGTATTCCTGGATGGCTTTCATCCACTTTTCCTTGTTGTTTTGGGTAAGAACGGCGAAAATTTGAACGCCCTTGTTTTTGAACTGCTGGTACAAATCCTTGTAAAGAACCGGGGTGGTCTTCTGACAGTGGCTGCAATCGGGTTCCCAGAAGTAAAGGAGGGTGAATTTGGCATTCACCTGCCGAAGACTGTAATAGTTGCCCTCCGAATCGGGAAGTTTGATTTCCGGGGCTAAATTACCTATCAGATTGGGTTTAATGGCTTCCACTCTTTCCCTTATTTTACGGACAACCGCGGTATCCAGCCAGGATTTCGGTCCATTCAGGATATATTTCTCAGACAGGATGACAAATGCCTTGTCTAAACCCATCATTTGGGACTGATTGGTTTCATTCAACAGATAAAGAAAAACATAATGGTACACTTCTTCGTTTGATTTTGATTTTTCAATTACCCTGATCATTGGATTGATCATTGAATCAGGCATTTGCAGCAGCATCTTCTTGAAGTAGGTATCCAGCTTTTCCTGGAAAACGGGGGTACGAATCAGTCCTGCCCTTGCAAAATTGAAGTTGTCCCAATAGTGATCCTTGACGAAATTGTATTTGTAAACCCAGCGCACGGAGTCCTGGTTTTTGGTATTGGCAGGCAATTTCGGTTCATCAGGTGTCGGGATAAGCATGGAGCCATAGAAATCGGAAAGGAAGGTCCCCTTGTATTTTTCAGACTTTTCCTTCCAGTAGCCTTCCATCACTGAGTTCAGGTCGGTGAGTTGTTGCTGAAGGGTTTTAATGGAGTCGTTCTTTTCAGGAAGAGCGGCTAATCTTTTAGAAATGTCCGTTTGTTTGGCTTTTTGTTGTGCGAAGAAGACCTGGTATTCATGGAAGGCAACAGTTTCCTCCGCTCCGGTAAACTTGTTTTTCGTGCCATTGTTAAACTCTGCCTCGATGGAGAATTGCTGATTTTTGCCGATCAGGAACTCGAAATAGTTCTTGTCGTTGAGGTAAAAGAGATAGATTCCTTCTTTTTGGACCTTTTCCCTGGAGAACAATCCAATTCCCTGATGATTCAACCTGAGGGAGTCGACCCTCAGAATTTTACTGCCGAAATAGTTGGCTAAATAAATTGTGGTATCCTTGATCCCTTTAATTTTTAAATTTATCCTGCAGGGATCGGAGGGTTTTTGGCTTGTCAAAAGGATTCCGCCGAAAAAAGCGATCAACAATATAAATCTTCTGGTCATCTCTAATTTCTTTAATGGATCATACAAAACTCAAACCATAGAATCCGGTGATTCCGTCCGGCACAGAATGTTGTTGGAGCCAGGACAAAATACCTCATCCGTATTGGTTTGCTAAGGTATATTATATTTGGATTTTTTCAAATATTCCCGAATCGAAAAGGGCTTTGGCAAGTACCCAAAGGTAATTCGCCAAAGCCCCTCTATTATTATTAACCTGTAACTTGCAACTTGTAACCTGTAATATTTTCACGGCATCAAACTCACATTACCGTAACTACTCTCAATTTTCACAACTGATGTAGGGGATGATGATTCACCAATGGTTCCGTGTACTTCATAGCTGTTATCTTCCTTGTCCCTGTTCAGTTTTCCGGCAGGATGTTTCAGATCGCAATACCTAACAGCGCCATCCAACTTGTAGGACGCTCCTTGGGCGATCCCAAGCCTGACACTTGCATATCTGCTACTAACTTTAATGCTCTTGAAATTAGCAGGGATGGTACTCACAGTAAAGTCACCGTATCCATTGGTTAGTGTTAGTGAAGAGACAATCTGGTCTATTTTGTATCCTGTGTACATGGAACTGGTTGTCATGTTGTTGATGGTCTTGAACCTGAAATCGTCGTACTTGGAATCCAGGGTTACGTCCTTGCAATCATCAATTACCAGTCCTGAATATTTTGAATCAATTTTGAGGTTATCCCCTTTGCCAAGATTGATTTTGGAATAATTAATGACAAGATCAAGATCCTTTGTAGCTTCTACGCTTGCTTTGCTGTAGGACAGATCAATGGCCAGGGTTGGTGAGAGCAGGTTTTTCGCCCTGAGTTCCCCGTATTTGACATCGAAAACTCCTTTACCTGTAAGATTGTTCATGTTTACGTTTCCATATTTCATCTCCACGGCCAGTTCACGGTCCTCTGGAACGGAGACCTGGAAGTCAATCCCAAAGTCCTGGTTATTGTTGTTGAATTCATTTCTGAATTCAGTGACAGCAGATGCAGTACCACCTGAAGAGTTGAAGTTTACGGTGATGTTGTCAAGCAGCCTCTGTGCACGGCTGGATGATCCATCCACCCAGATTTCCACATTGATGACGACCGAGTCTTTACGGATGTCGCTGATTTGGATGGTTCCATATTTGTTGGATAGCTCCAGTTTGGATACCTGGCTCAGGGGGTAGCTTTTGTAAATTTTCTTGACGGTTTTTTCTGCATTTGCCTGAATGCCAAACAGCATCAGCAAAAGGATGACTAAACTAAAGTACTTTGTTTTCATGATTCTTATTTTTAATTGTTTTGACATTTTCCAAATCTGATTTGATCGTATTGATAATATTGAGCTTTGTCTGGTAATATTCAATCATCGCATTGATAACCCGCTCATCGTTTGGATTTTTGCTGTATTCATTCTGCAGATCCTGATTGAGCTTGTCCATTTCCTCCATCTCCTTTTTTACCTGCATGAGTTCCTGTTCGCTGCCGATACCCTGATCCGCCATTTGTTTGAGCTGCGACATGCCGCTGTTGATTCGGATGGTGTAAAAGTTGGCAGTTTCATTCATTTCACTGTTGGCAAACTGCCGGCTGTTTTTAACGGCCTTGCCCGGGATCAGGTGTACAAAAATATTGGCTGAGAGCAATAAAATGATCACAACGGAAGCAATCTTCAGGAATGACCACGCCTTAAAATCCCTCTTTTTTACAGTATGATATTGATCCAGCTTTGTTTCGAACCGGTCGAAATGTCCTTCCAGCGGTTCTTCATCAAAAGCTTCCCTTTGTTCGTTGAACAGATTATTCAGCTTATCCATAATAGGGTATTTTCATTTTTATCGTTCTTTTTTCAATCAATAAATCCCGGAGGTGCCGTTTTGCCCTGCAAAACTGAGTCCGGCTCGTGACATTGCTGACCCCCAGTATTTCACTGACCTCTTCGTGGTCGTATCCTTCCAGCAGGATCAGGGAAAGAATGGTACGGTATCCGTCGGAAAGTTGGGAAATGGTATTCTTTACCTCCTCTACTGTATATTCAGTCTCATCATTGCTCTCTTCTTCAAAAACCTGGAGATCCGAATGCGCTGCCTCAAATTCTACAGATCTTTTTCTTAAATAGTCCAATGAACGGTTAACAACGATCCTCTTCAGCCAGACCCCGAAACTGACTTCATTCTTGTAACTTCCCAGTTTATGGAATGCGGTCAGGAAGGCCTCCTGCATGATATCTTCAGCTTCATCGGTATGATTGACAATCCTCAGCGAAGTATTGTACATCGACTTGTAATACAGCTTGTAAATTCTGAACTGAGCCTCCTTGTCGTTTTGGAGGCACTTGTCGATCAGCGGCTGATGAATGTTGATGTACATCTTTCCTTTTATCTCTTTTTTCTTCAATGACGCATCTGAAACTGAAATGTTGCAACCGGATCATATAATTTTTCAGATGCATTCGAAATCTCACCAAATTAATCAATTTTCGGATTGAAACATCGATAAAATAGGTGTAGTTATTTTACTAAAAGATGGATGGTTCAATCTATTTGCCTAATTTTAGCACAAACAGAACTGAGTTAATCCATGAAGAGTTACGATCCCCAAATGCATTCTGCCGAGCACATCCTAAACCAGACGATGGTCAGGATGTTTGGTTGTGAACGTTCATTTTCCAGTCATATTGAAAGGAAGAAGTCGAAGTGCGATTATCATTTTGACCGGCCGCTCACTTTGGAAGAAGAATCTCAGTTATCTACCAAAATCAATCAGGTAATAAACAATAATCTGGAGGTTACAGAGAAACTGATTACCCTGAGTGAAGCTGAAAGTGCATTCAACCTGAAAAGACTGCCGGAAGAGAGCGGAGATTCCATAAGGATTGTCTCGGTAGGAGATTACGATCATTGCCCTTGCATAGGTCCGCATGTCGGAAATACTGCGGAAATAGGTCAGTTCCAACTGGTCTCCACAGGTTTTGAAGCGGGCATCCTGCGAATCAGGTTTAGGCTGGACAGGCCGGAGTAGGGCATGGGGCAGAGGGCATGGGGCATGGGGCAGAGGGCATGGGGCATGGAGAATAGTAAGGTATGCAGTGGAAACGAATCTGTAAATTTGTAACATGGTTAAAACCAAAAGCCAATAGCTAACTGCTAAAAGCTATTTTCGACATAATTTCAAAGCGAGAAATTCCAAACCTATGGCAACCAGCACCGGATTAAATATTGTAAAAGCATCTGCAGGATCAGGAAAGACATTCCGGCTAGTTGGGGAATATCTAAAGATGTTGTTTGCCAGGCCGATGTCATACCGGAATATTCTGGCAGTGACTTTTACCAACAAGGCAACGGCTGAGATGAAGGAACGCATCCTGAAGGAACTGGCCAGCCTTTCCAATGGTGGAGAATCAAAGTACATAGGTTTTTTGAGTGATTATGGAAGTGAACAGGAAATCAGGGCAAAGGCTCCCCCAATACTAAAATTAATTCTCCACGATTATTCCCGCTTTTCGGTGATGACCATCGACAGTTTTTTCCAGAAGATCATCCGGTCTTTTGCCAGGGAAATCAGGCTAAATGCCTCCTTCCGGACAGAAATCGACAATCGTCAGGCGTTGGAAGATGCTGTCGACCTGCTTTTTCAGGATATTGACAGCAATGAATTGCTCAAAAGTTGGATGGTGCAATTTTTGGAAGAAAATCTGGAAGATGGCAAAAGCTGGGATTTTAAAAAAGAGTTGCTTAAATTTGGTAAGGAGGTAGACAAAGAGACATTCAAACTGCACGGGGACGAATTTCTTGATTCACTGGAAGGCAAGGAGCAGCTTGGATCATACGTCGGAGAGATGAAGGAGATTGTTCAGCTGGCAGATAGGCGGTTGCGGCAATACGGGCAGGAGGGATTGGAATTAATAGCGGCTAGCGGATTGACATTTGATCAGTTCAAGGGAGGAAAAACATCCTTTGCCAACCATTTCAACAAACTGGCAAACGGAAAATTCGAGCCGCCGTTGAAGGGGGTACTGGATGCCTGCGATAACCCGGAGGCATGGTATAAAAAAACAGACTCTCCGGCGATCAAATCTCGCATTGAAGAGGTGTACCACAATGGATTAAACAAAATCCTCATGGATTCGGTCCAAGCCTTTAACGAAGAGATTCCGAGGATAAACAGTGCCGAAGCGATCCTGAAGAATATCTATCCCTTTGGACTTCTTGGTAATATCGCCCTGAAAATGAAAGAGGTTCTGACAGAGAGCAATACTGTTTTGCTTAGTGATTCAGGAATGATGATCGGGAAAATCATCGATGGAAATGACACCCCGTTTATTTATGAGAAAGTTGGGTCGATCTACCGTCACTTTATGCTGGATGAATTCCAGGATACCTCACGGCAACAATGGACCAATTTTAAACCGCTTGTAGATAATGCACTTGCATCAGGTAATTCTTCTTTAGTTGTTGGTGATATCAAACAATCCATTTATCGTTGGAGAAACGGTGACTGGAATTTACTCGCCAGTCAGTTGGAGTCTGATTTAAAGCACCAGGAAATTAAGGTTGAAGAACTGTATATCAACTGGCGCAGTAAAAAGAATATCGTCGATTTCAACAATACCCTTTTTTGGAATGCATCAGCCTTTCTGGAGGACTGGTTTACAGAACAGATGAAAGAACTTCAGTTTCCCGGGATGCAAGGTGTGATCGCAAATGCGTACAAAAGTCAGCGGCAGAAATGTTCACAAATCGGCAGACCAGAAGGCTATGTCAGAATCTCCTTCACTGATCCTGAAGAAGGAACCAATAAAAAAGATTTCAAGTTACAAGCACTGGTAATTCTGATTGACCAACTCGAGAAAGTCCAGCAATCCGGCGTGAAAGCTGAGGAGATAACCATACTTGTCCGTGAAAATGCCGAAGCGGAAATTGTTGCAAAGGCACTTTGGGAAAAGAAAAAGAACGATGCTGTGCCTGGTTGCAGTTACGATGTGATTACGAGTGATACCCTTAAAATCGGACAGTCACCGGTGGTTCGTTTTGTTGTTAATTTCTTTAGGATTTTTGCCAGCAAGGAACCTAGACTGGCGCGTGCCGAACTATTATATGGTTATTACAAAATCCTCCTTCCACTTATGGATCAGGAGGATAAGGATAGGAACATGGATCTGCATGATCTTTTCGACTCTTCCATTGCAACTCCTGAGTTGTTCAGTCAGTGGTTTGATTCAAATTCATCCACGCCCTTTTTGAACAGCCTTCTTGCATTGCCCTTGTATGAACTGGCTGTAGCAGTCGCGGATCACTTTCACCTTGGATCAATAACAGGTGAGAAATCCTACCTGCAGGCATTCCTTGATATGGTCATGGAATACGGAAAGGAAGACTGCGGCGGAATACCGGGTTTTCTTGAATGGTATGAGGCAAGTGGTTGCAATAAAACCCTTAACCTGCCAACAATCAGAAATTTTATCCGCATATCATCCATCCATCAGTCAAAGGGGTTGGAATACCATACAGTATTCATTCCTTTCTGCAACTGGGAAGTTGCCATTAATCCGCATAAAACACCCTTCTTGTGGTCCATTCCAGACAGTGAGCCCTTCAACAGGATGAAGATGGTTTTGCTGAAATGTGACAGCAGCCTGAAAAATTCAGTGTTTTCGCATGATTATTTCCATGAGATGTTAATGAGCATCATGGATAATCTTAATTTGCTGTATGTCGCAATGACTCGGGCTGTCAACAATCTCTTCATCATTTTACCGTACAAGAAGGGAATCAAAAAACTTGGTACCGTTGCTGACCTTATGCAAACCCTGATCGAAAATCCAATGCTTCCGGATAGCATTGACAGTGAGAAATACATGGATTTTGGGAAACATTGGGATTTGATATCCAGAATATTCGCATTGGGAGTACTACCTTCAGGCATTGAGGGGGATATTTCTCCACAACAGGAAAAAAAGGCTGAACCATTGATCCTCCATTCAAACAGAAACAGGATGGAAATCAGGTTGCACAGCAAGGATTATTTCAGGTTGACGGGCGACAGCAGGAGTGAGCGAATCAACAAGGGAACAGTCATGCATCAGATTTTTGAAAAGATCACCACTGTAGGAGACGTGGAAATGGCTGTCAGACAAATTGTTGCATCCGGATTGGTTACCGATCAGGAGGGTAAGGAAGTTGAGGCGAAAATTCATGGACTGTTGCGACAACAACCTTATTCTGATTGGTTCAGCGGTCAATGGAAAGTTTTGAATGAAAGGGATATACTTCGAACCGGGGAATCGAAACACCGCCCTGACAGAGTGATGTTAAAAGATGGATCAGCCATTGTCATTGATTACAAGACCGGAGAAAAATCAGACAAGGATATGAGGCAAATGAAAGGATACCTTACAGACCTGAAAAAGATGGGTTACAGTTACTGTGTAGGCAATATCTGGTACCTTCAAAACAATGAAATAGTGAAGGTTGAGGTAAGCTAATTCGACAATTCGACGATGTGACAATTCGACAATAAAAAAAATACTATGATTAGGAAAATATCCAATCCTTATTTGAAATCGGGAAGGAAGGACTACAATTGTTTCGGTTGTTCTCCCAACAATGACAAGGGTTTGCAGCTAAAATTCGAACTGGATGGCGAAGAGGTGATTGCCAGGTGGAACCCTCAAAAATGGGCCGAGGGATACAGGAATGTGCTGCACGGAGGTATCCAGGCAGCCTTGCTGGATGAGGTTTGCAGCTGGGTGGTCCAATCACTATGCAATACTGTAGGGGTTACAACTTCCATGGAAATCAGCTACAGGAAAGCCGTTCTAATCAGCGACGGCGAACTTACACTCAGAGGCAGACTGACAGAGCAGAACAGCCGGATGGCCTTTGTGGATGGCAAACTGTTCAGTAACGACGGAACCGTTTGTGCCACGGCGAAGTGTAAATTCTTTCTCTTCCCCCTCGACAAGGCCATGAATGAATTTGATTATCCGGGAGGAGAGGCCTTTTTTGAAGAAGGATAAAGGGAAAAGGATAAAGGATAAAGGAAAAAGGAAAAAGGAAAAAGGAAAAAGGCTAAAGGAAAAAGGAAAAAGTGAGACCGTACGTCAAGTTAGAGTTAATCTTTTAAAGTTAAGTGCCTTAAAGAATTAATTCAGATCGCGGCGTCCTTACTTTTTCCTTTTTCCTTTTTCCTTTAGCCTTTTCAGATCGTGAGTATGAAAGTTACCAGGAACGGCACCAGGATAGTGAGGACTATTCCGCTGAATACCGCCACAATGGCATATTCCTTGCCTGAATATCTGCTGATCACCGGAAGGGTAGTGTCCATTGCCGTGGCGCCTCCCGAAGCTATTCCTGCCAGTTTTCCAAAGTATGTTACCAGGAAGGGTGTAATGAGCAGGGTAGCCACCTCCCTGAAAATGTTCGAAAGTAAGGCCACAACTCCCAGGCTATGGCTGTGCAACTGTGTGATGAAGACACTGGAGAGGCTGTAATATCCAAACCCGGCCCCAACTGCCAGCGATTCTCTCAGGGTGAGGGAGGGTAACACCAACGAAACCAGTGCAGCTCCTACCATGGTTCCAAGGATGATGGTAACCGGAACCCATATGATCTTGTAATTATGTGTGGCCAGCACTTTCCATGAATTGCGGTCGCTACCGATACTTGATCCGGCCAGGAACATCAGAATGTAAAGGGCATATCCTCCAATTTTGTCCCAATCGAATCCGGATGGTATGACTCCTGAAAGTCCAGCCAATATTCCGGCAACAAAGAAGGCGAAGATGATCAGGCTGCTTTTCATTTTTTTTTGAATAAAAACCTGTAAAGCAATCCTGAAAACAATACACTTCCAGCAATAGAACCAATGGCTATAGCCACGGCTTCATACCCGATTTTACCCAGACTTCGGATCACCTCTTCATTGGTTCCAACTGATATTCCCAGAAGGAAGAGCAAAAGGTATATCGACCAGTTCAGAAGGTGGTTGTTGATTCTGTGCAATCGGGGCTTCCTGACGGTCATCAGCCCAACCAGGATCCCGGTAGTAAGAACCAGTAATATGGATATCATCAGATTTTTATGGGATCAGAATTGGTAGCGAACTGCGAAGCCAACATTGATGCCGGTGCCATGGTTGATCAGACCTAGCTCAGGCCGGGCATTCAATGCCAGTTGTATGCCTACAGGAAAGACATATTCAATACCCAGGTCACCGGCAGCAGCGAGGAAGAAGCCATTGTTGTAGCTTGAGTTGATCTTATCATAGTTCCATCCTCCGATTTTACCACCGGGACCAACATACCAGTACAATTGCTTGTCCAGTTTCCAGACCCAGTGATAGAGTCCCGCTACCGACCAACTGTTGTAATAATTGTCTGCTGCATGATTGCTGCTGAAGCCAAGGTCAAGTTCCAGCCTGTTGAAAGAGCCCAAACCATGCTGGTAGGAAATCTCTGTTCCTAAGCCGTCTCCGGAACCAAAACGGAGACCAATGGCATGATCGGCTACCTGTGCTTTTGCCAAACCACCCAGGGATATAGTTGCGATAAGCACTAAAATAATTCGTTTCATGATGTCAGTTTTTTAACGTTAAACAATTGAATCAATCAAAGCAATCGCCCAAAAATAAAAATTTTGATGACGTTTCAAAATCAGAATCAACAGAATGTTCAATGTCAATAATCAAGCCTCAATTTTTTATTTTAACCTTTCATTGTCAATTGTCAATTTATTTTTTTGCGCCAAGCTTGATGATCTCACTGAACCTTCCCAGCTGGGTTTTCCATATAGCTGGTTCCTGAGGTTCGAAGGTTTTTGTTTCAAAGGATTCTTCCACCATCCTTCTGATTTCTTCCAGTGAGACAACAGCTTTCATGGTTTTTGCCTGAATCAGGATGTTTCCTATAGCAGTCGCTTCGGTGGGTCCGGCTATAACTGGCAGGCCAATGGCATTGGCACTGTATTGGCAGAGCAATTCATTGTTTGCGCCTCCTCCTATGATGTGGATTTTTTCGATTGGCCAGGATATGACTGAGCGGATGGAATCAAGCGTGAGCCGGTATTTCATGGCCAGGCTTTCAAAAATGCAGCGAATAATTTCACCGTGGTTTGCAGGCGGAGTTTGTCCGGTTTTTAGGCAATATTGGGTGATGGCAGCCGGCATATCAGCAGGATTGAGAAAAGTTGAATCATCCGGATCAATCAGACATTTAAATGGTTGAGTTAGCAGACTTAAATCAACCATTTCACTCCATGAATAATTTACTTCATGCGACCAAATCCTTCTGCACTCCTGCAAAAGCCACATTCCCATGATGTTTTTAAGGAAGCGGGTTGTACCTTCTGCACCTCCTTCATTGGTGAAGTTGAGGTCTAATATCTCCTTGGATATTAATGGTTTGTCAGATTCAATACCCATCAGCGACCAGGTTCCGGAACTGATGTAGGCCCAATTTTTACCAGAAGCTGGCACAGACACAATTGCTGAAGCTGTATCGTGTGAAGCAACTGCAATCACGGGAATCTCCCTGCTACCAGTCTCTTTCTGAACTTCCGGTTTGATCATGCCAAGAAGCGTTCCCGGAAGGACAATTTCCTGCATGATCGAGCTGTCTACACCCATGGCAGTAAAAAGCCTTTCCTCATATTTCAGGGTACCCGGTTTTAACAACTGGGAAGTCGAGGCTATTGAAAATTCATTCTTTTTTACGCCGCAGAAAAGATAGGAAAGAGCATCCGGCATAAAAAGCAAATCTTTACCAACCTGATATTGGCTCGATCCTGAATTGTGGTTTACAAACAACTGGAAGAGGGAGTTGAATTGCATCAACTGGATACCCGTCATCAGGTAAAGCTCCTCCCTGGGAATGATTTTGTAAAAATCTTCCATGGCATTATCAGTACGACGATCCCGGTAGGCAAAAGGCAGGGAAGCGATCATGCCATCCTTGTCGACAAAGGCAAAATCAACACCCCAGGTATCGACAGCGATCGAATCGGGCTGAACGCCAAAATCACGGATACATTTTTTCAATCCTGTTTTCAGTTCATCAAAAATGGAGAAGATGTTCCAATAATGGTGGTTGTCGATTTCTACCATCCGGTTTTCGAACCTGTGAATCTCCGTGAGTTTCAGTTTGCCTTCTGAAATGGTTCCAAGCATGGCCCTTCCCGATGAAGCGCCCAAATCGAAGGCCAAATAATTGCCAACAGACATATCAAAGAAGATTTTAATTGTTTATTTTTTCAGATAAAAGAATTTTCCCGTCAGTAGCAATCCTGCAAAGACGAAAACTGCAAAGGCAAGACTGCTGGCAGCCAATTGCATTCCTCCGGAAATGACGTGCCCGGAAGTGCATCCTCCTGCCATGCGGGCGCCAAAAATAAGGATGAATCCTCCTACAAAGGCCCAAATTGCACGCTTTCCAAAGCTGTTGCCCTTGTATTTTTCCCAATTGTCATGAATCATCCTGATTCTGAAATCTTTTCGTAACAGGGAAATCACCAGTCCGGAAAGCAGGCCTCCTGCAAGGAACAATACTTCCCAATTTCCTGATTTACTGATCTGTTTGAAATATTCGTTGTTAACGGCTCCAAAAATATTGTCGGCTACATAAGGGAAAAACGTTGATGCACCGATTGGTCGGTCTGCAAAATGGAAGACAAAAGCTGCAAGAATAGCAATTCCTGTGCCTGCAATGACCCAGCTCTTATCCTGACTCTTGTCGAGCTTGTGTACTAAAAATGCAATTGCAATAAATGCAATTCCGCATAGAACAGTAACAGGATAAAAAATCATCGGTGAATCCCCCAGCAGGGTATAAAGAGAACCGCTTCCGAGGTTTGGGCCGAGAACTCCACTGATAGAAGGTAATAGAAGAGTATAAACCAATCCACCTGCCAGTCCTCCCAGGATTCCAACCATGGCGTCCAGGGAGCCTTCTCCGGCTGATACCATTACAGTTCCGGGACAGTAGCCTAAAATGGCCATGCCTGCACCGAAAATCAGGCCGCCCAGCACAATCCCGCCAAGCAGGAAGGGTTTGATGTGGTAAGTTGCAAGTCCCAGACCAATTTCGATACCGAGTAGGATCACTCCAACGCCTATTGCCAGGGAGATGGCTTTGGCCACCTTGTAATTCTCAAGGGTTGCCATACCGCTGATGGTGTCGAAACGATTCAAACGGGCGCTCTGGAGGAGTACGCCGAAAATAAATCCAAGAAAAAGTGTGGTCATTTTTTAGTCGTTTATCCGTGTGATTTCCTGAATCAAAGATAGCAAAAGCACTTATAAATCGTTAAATTTGTGTGCAAATAACCACGTTTATTCAATTAATCTGAGATGAAATGAGGAATCTTCTTTTACTGCCTTTATTTGTTTTTTTCTGGTTTGCGTCATCAGCACAAGGAGGAAAAGTTACGGAATCGCTGACTTTCAGCTTCAAATCGGGATCGAAAATGAACTACAGCGTATACCTGCCGGAGGATTATGCTACTTCGCAGCGCAGTTATCCCGTTGTTTACCTGTTGCATGGATTTTCGGATGATGAAACCGGATGGATTCAGTTTGGGCAGGCCAATCAGATCATGGACAAGGGAATAAGGGAAGGAAGGATTCCTGCCTGTATACTGATCATTCCCGACGGTAAGGTTACCTGGTATTGTAACAGTTATGACAGAAAAAATCTTTGGGAAGATAATTTTATCAATGAATTTATACCATTTGTTGAGAAAGAGTTCAGGATACGCGCCAAAAAGGAGTATCGGGCTATCGCCGGACTGTCGATGGGTGGTTATGGGGCGCTGAAACTCTCCATGAGGCACACCGATCTGTTTACGTGTTGCGTGGCCTTAAGTTCAGCCACTTTCTCCGACAAGGAAATTGTAGATCAGAAAGATGCTGAATATGACAATTATTTCGGGAACATCTATGGCAATGCGCTGAAAGGAGATGCCAGGCTTACTGATGCTTGGAAAGCCAACAATCCGCTCCACCTGATTCATGATGTACCGCTTGACAAGTTGAAAAGCGTTAAGTATTGGATTGATTGCGGCGATGACGATTTTCTTTTCAATGGTAATTCATTGTTGCACATTGAGATGCGCCAACTTGGGATTCCCCACGAATACCGTGTGCGGGACGGTGCTCACCAGTGGAGCTACTGGCGAAGCGGACTGGATACTGGACTGGAGTACATTGGAGCGGGGTTCCACAGATAAAAATTAAAAATTAAAAATTAAAAATTAAAAATGAGAAGTGTAAAGAATCACACGGAGTTTCTATTTCCTTCCTTCATTTTTCATTTTTAATTTTTCACTTAAAAAGTATTTTCTCCAGATCAGGTCTGTTGATCTTTCGCAGTTCGGCAATCAGCTCTTTCCGATATTCGCCTTTATACCAGAAAAAGAATTTCCGCTGTGCCAGTTTTTGTTCTGAAGTCCTCGGAGTATATACTTTTTCGAGAGTATAAGGATGATAGCCTGAGTAATAGATGACAGTTGCAAGTGTCATAGGCGTTGGCGTGAAGTCCTGAACCTGCTCCAGTTTAAAATTCAATTCCTTCATTTTGGCTGCCAGGTCAGCCATGGATTCGACCGTACTGCCCGGGTGGCTTGAAATGAAGTAGGGTATCAACTGTTGCTTCAATCCGTACTTTTCATTGGTTTTATCGAAGAACTTTTTGAGTAACCCGAACTGCGAGAAGGAAGGTTTCCGCATGATGGAAAGCACTTTGTCGTCGGTATGTTCCGGGGCAACCTTCAGTCTGCCTGATACATGCTTCTCAATGACCTGGTCGAGGTATTCCAGATTTCCCTTGTTGATTTGTTCATCGTCAACTCTGTTGAAGATGATGTCGTAGCGGATTCCGCTGCCGATAAATGCCTTCTTTACTCCCTTCAGTGCCGCCACCTGGTTGTAAAGCTTGCTCATCGGCCGATGGTCGGTGTTCAGATTCTTGCAAACGTTCGGGTGGATACAGGAAGGCCTTTTGCACGACTGGCACATGGAGAGATGGATCCCTGCCATTTTGTACATGTTGGCTGAAGGACCTCCCACGTCGGATATGTACCCTTTGAAATCGGGCATTCTCGTGACCTGCTCCGCTTCCTGCAGGACGGATGCCTCCGATCTGGAGGCGATGAATTTTCCCTGGTGGGCAGAAATGGTGCAAAAACCGCAACCACCGAAACATCCCCTGTGAATGTTGATGGAGTGCCTGATCATTTCATAGGCAGGTATCGTTCCCTTGCCGTTGTATTTTGGGTGAGGCAAACGCGTATAAGGCAGGTCGCTGTAATGATCTGCCTCATCCGTGCTCAACGGTGGCCAGGCCGGATTGATTACTACTTTCTGGTCTCCGTGTCCCTGAACCAGCCGTATCTCGGGTTCCATCTTGTTGGATTCTTCCTCAATGACCTTGAAATTGGCTGCGTAATTGATCTTTTCTGCCTGGCATGATTCAAAGCCAAACAGATCAAACAGGTTCCAGGAATCATGGTCTGGAATAGCCTGATCTTTTGGCAAAACAAATGCCGTTTGAGGTATTTCTTTTAACTCATCGAGCCTTTTCCCGGAACGGAGTTGCTCTACCAGCATAATCAGCGATTTTTCACCCATCCCGTAGAAGAGCATATCCGCCTGACTTTCAATAAGAATGCTGGGTTTAAGCTTGTCCGACCAATAATCGTAATGGGTAACGCGGCGCAGGGAGGCTTCGATGCCGCCTATGATCAAAGGTACGTCCGGGTATAATTTCTTGATGATGTTGGAATAGACGATGGTGGCGTAATCAGGTCGGGCGCCTGCACGGTCGCCGGGTGTATAGGCATCGTTCGATCGTTTGCGCTTGTTGGCGGTGTAATGGTTGACCATCGAATCCATGCAGCCTGCCGTGATGGCGAAAAACAACCTTGGCTTACCCATTTTCTTGAAATCACGAAGGTCGTCCTGCCAGTTTGGCTGGGGGACAATGGCGACTCTTAGACCTTCCCGCTCAAGAATCCGGCCAATAACCGCCGCACCAAAGGAGGGATGATCCACATAGGCATCTCCCGAAAAGAGTACGACATCCACTTCTTCCCATCCCAGGGCCCTGACCTCCTTAATGGTGGTAGGTAACCAGTCGTTCAAATGATATTCGCTCAAAATCAATTGTGTTTTAGGTAAAAATACATCATTTTGTCTGTATACGAACTTTACGAACATTTGTAAATTAATAATTGAAGATTGTGGCAGGTAAATTCATAAGTTGCTGAATAATATATAGATATGCAATTTGTTTTGAATAAAATTATTCGGAATAGGTAGAATTCAAAAAAGTTTAACAAGAATGTAACCGAAAATTGAGGAGTATATCATGCAAATCTTTAAATTTGGAGTGAGGGAACTTATTGCCGGATAACCAAACAAAAATGTTCAAGCATCAAATAACTTCCCGAAAAGAGATTAACCATAACTAAGATAATTTCCGGCATGAATCTGGTCCAGCCCAAGGATTTGGTCAAAGCAAGCCCTGTTATTCAATACCTGGGAGGAGAATACATGGCCAAAATGTTGATGCACCTGCTTAGTTTCCATAAGATCAATGATTTATATCAATACGTAAGTCAGAAACATGGAATTGAATCGATAGATGCCATCCTGGAATACCTGAATGTCAACCTCGAATTTGATGAAAATGATCTGAAGAAATTGCCTGCGGATGGCAGTTTTATCACCGTTTCCAACCATCCTTTTGGCGCAATCGACGGAATTTTGCTGATCAAACTGCTTTCGCTTGTCAGGGATGACCACAAAGTCATTGCCAATTTCCTGCTCAAGAAGGTAGAACCGATATCCGATTTTTTTCTGGCAGTGAATCCATTTGAGAATATGCCAGAGGCCGGTTCAAGTCTTTCAGGTTTGAAGACAGCCATCGATCATTTGCATCACGGGGGTGTTTTGAGCCTCTTTCCGGCAGGAGAAGTTTCTACCAACTATTCCTCCCCGATGATTGCCGATCGTGAATGGCTTGTTTCCGCCCTTCGGTTTATCAAAAAAAGCAGGGTTCCGGTTGTGCCGGTCTATTTTCATGGAAACAACAGTCCGCTTTTCCATCTGCTTGGCAAAATTCATCCATCGCTGCGCACAGCCAAACTGCCATCTGAATTAATCAACAAACGGGATAAAACAATCAGGGTTAGGATCGGAAATCCGGTTACGGTGAAAGACCAGGACGAGTTTTCCGACATTAGCCAGTTCGGACGTTACCTCAGATCGAAAACCTACTGTCTTGACTCCGGAATGGACGCAAAGCGTTTTTTTGATTTTTCCCTGAAGGTTGAACAGCAGCCTGAAGAGATCAGACAGGCTCAATCCAGGATCCTGATTGAGACGGAGATCGCCATGCTGAAAAAGGAGTGGTTGCTTTACAACATCAAGAACTATGATGTTTATTGTGCCCCAACCAAATTGATGCCGGTCGTTTTGCAGGAACTCGGAAGACTTCGTGAAATAACCTTCCGGGAAGTTGGCGAAGGAACCAACAGCGCTTCAGATATTGATGAATTTGATCTCTATTACCATCAGTTGATTATCTGGGATACGGAAGCAAAAGTAATTGTCGGGGGATACAGGATAGGGATGGGGGCAGAAATCTTGGAGCAGTACGGTGTCAAGGGATTTTACACTCATAGCCTCTTCCGAATGAAAAAGGGTTTCAGGGGTATTCTGCAACAGTCACTGGAACTTGGCCGGTCATTCATTGTCGCGGAATACCAGAGAAAGCCTCTTCCTCTGTTTTTATTGTGGAAAGGGATCCTCTATTTTTTGCTCAAAAATCCGCAATGCAGATACCTGATTGGTCCTGTCAGCATCAGCAACAGCTATTCAGAAAAATCAAAGGAATTGATCATCCGGCACATCATGGCCAATTACTATGATTACGACAAGGCGGCTCTGGTCGCACCACGCAAGCGCTTCAAGGTGAAGATGAAAGATGTCCATCTCAACGAAGCCATGGAGCATTTGACTCCGCAACTCAGTTCACTCGACAAATTTATTGGGGATGTGGACCGAAACAACAATGGGTTGCCGGTTCTTCTGAAAAAATACCTTGGACTCAACGCCAAAATAATAGCCTTTAACATTGATCCAAAGTTCAATAACTGTGTGGATGGGATGATTCTGCTGGATATTTCAGATATTCCCAAAACTACCATTGATCTGCTTTCCAAAGAAGTCAGTGATGTATGTTTGCTTGACAGGTGCTGAACAACCGAACACAAAGCGGTAAATCAGGAAATGTGAAATTGCGGTGATTAACTGAAGCAAGATATTTTCGTCAGGGTAACTGCCAGAATAATTTCGGATTGTTCGTCTTGTAGACGATCATTCTACTTCCTTCCTCCTTGTCGGGCAGTTGTTTGAAGTATTCAAGCGGCAGTAGCCGGATATATGAAATTGTTTTGCCGGGAGCAATGGTTTCGGAGTCATATTCACTGTTCACGGGGCACTCAAGCATGTAAAGATTTTTGGCCATGTACCTGTAAATGTAGTCTGTAAGCACTATGGCCGATTTGTTGTTCCAGTTGGCATCCGAATTGATCACAAGTGGCTGGTCGCTGATGATTTGCTCACGAACCTCTTCAATACCCAGCATCTCTCCCTTTTCATTCATCACATAGGCTTCATTGGTTGGGTCAATCCACAACCATTTTTTCATGGATTTGCTGTACACCATATTGATTACATGACAGTCCATGTCTCTTTTAAGACTGTCCTTGGGTAAGCAAGTGATAAACCTTGATTTTATTCCCATAGAGAGGTAGCACTCATTCAGAACCGTTGCCAATCCCCTGCAGTTCAATCCCCTGTGGTCCATTTTGCATTCCGCTACCATGCTCTTTGCATTTTTTACCACAGGGTTATCATGGTTGCCATCATGGGGAATCAGGTTATGAATCCAGTGAAGCATGTTTTTGATTTTTGATATTTCGTCTCCGCTTCCCGCAATAGAATCAAGATTAAACGACTTCCGAAGAATGATCAGATTTGGATTATCGCTCGATTGATAGGTGAATGCCGGTATGTTACGATTGTCATCTAAATTGTACTTTCCGGCTTTCTTGAGTATAAACGGATAGTCACCGGTATTTCGCAACGGTTCAACAAGTACCCTGAATTCGGGTTCTTTACGGATGAGGTCCAGGTCCTTGTCGGATTGAAGGTGTGAATAATCAAAATAGCCGGATTGAATGGATTCTTTCAGGTATTTAAGGGCCATCAATTTATTTCCGGTTAAAGCATAGGTGCAACAAAGATTGTAGTAAGCATTTTGAAAGTAAAAGGAGTATAGTTTCTGAGCCGAAGCCGAAAGATTATGATATCTGGCTTTGAATTCGGTTAATAAATTCTGGTAGGCTGCGGTATCATGTTTTTCATAGGCACGAACAAACAGACTGTCCTGCCGGGCAAAAAAAGCATCAGTATTCTTTTCGTGTGCTGCGTTTTGGCACGAGGCAATCATCGTCAGAAAGCTAAAAAAAAGCAAAACCCGATTTATTTTCATGATAGATTAAGATTTCTTCAGATCTGTGTGTGCATTTAAAAATTTTGATAAGAATTCGATTCGCATTAATCTCGGGAACCAACTTATTTGCAACCTGCAACTTATAACTTATAACTTATAACTTATAACTTATAACTTGTATCCTGTAACCTGCAACTAGTATCCCGTATCCCGCCATCCTCACCTCTCTATTCTGATCCTCGCATCCACAGCCACAATCCTATCCCCTTTACCCATCAGCGGATTAAGGTCCATCTCCTTGATTTCCGTGGCGAAACGAAGCATGGAGGACAATCGCACGATGATTTCTGCAAATTTTTTGCGGCTTACACCGGGTTTACCTCTAAAACCCTTGATAATTGGATAAGCTTTGAGGTTGCGGATCATCGAATTGGCTTCGCAGATGGTCAGGGGGGCAAGCCCGGAGGTAGTATCCTTTAGTACTTCGACAAAAATGCCACCGATACCGCAGAGAATGACATGGCCAAAAGTCGGTTCGTAGCTTGCACCAAGAAAAAGTTCAATTCCTTCAGCCTGCTCCGCCAGGACTACTGCTGTGGTATGCTTGATTTGCATCATCCTGTTGAATTCGACGCTGACCATTTCAGCAGAACGCACATTCAGGGTGACACCTCCAACATCTGTCTTGTGCAGAGGGCCCACAACTTTCATCACCAGCGGATATCCGATGGCACTGGCTGCCAGGATGGCCTCAGCTTCGCTTTGGACCACGATCTCCTTCACCATGGGTATGGATGCGGCTGCGAGCAGTTGACCTGTGATTTCGGGTGTCAGGTAACCATTCGGACTGCTTTCAATGATCCTGCGGATTTGTGGAACATCCACCCCGTCCAGGAAAATCTCCTGCACGGAGGGTTTGGGCGTCAGTTTGACCCGTGTCAGGGCTCTTCCCAAAAGTACCTCGTCGGGGAAATTCACATTGCCATGCGAGAGGAAGTAGGCCAGATCCTTTTTGACGTTCATCACGGAAGGCAGGATCGGATATATAGGCTTTTTGCAGGTCTTCATTTTCCTGTCCAATACCTGGTATACATCCTTCACGGAAGTAAGTCCCGGACTGCCAAAGATGACGGCCATACCATCAATGTCGTCCATCTCATTTTCGACGGTATCAATGATCAGGTCGAGCTGTTCGGCAGTTCCTGTAGCCAGGAAGTCGATGGGATTTTCGACGGACGATCCGGGGAAAAGTGAGTCTTTCAGTCTTTGTTTGACAGGAGAATCTGGTATGTTGGGAATATTGATGCCACCCGATTCAAGCGCATCCGTCAGCATCACCGCCGGACCGCCTGCATGGGTGATGATTGCCATCTTTTTGCCCTTCATCTGTTTCGACATGAGCACACATGCGACTGTAGTAAGCTCTTCCCGGCCGTAGCACCTGACAATGCCGGCCTTTCGAAACAATGCCTCGACTGCTGAATCAGAACTGGCCATGGCTCCGGTATGCGAGGAGGCTGCCCTGCTGCCGGCTTTCGAACTTCCGGCCTTGATGGCTGCCAGCCTGAATCCCTTTCTTACCAAAGATGTAGCATGGTAAAGGAATTTATCCGGATTGTGGATGGTTTCAATGTACAGCAGTTTGACCCTTGCCTCGGATTCATTTTCTGAATTCAGGTCCCAGTATTCCAACACCTCCTCAACTCCCAACTGTGCTGAATTTCCTACCGAGATTACCCTTGAAAAGGTAAGCCCTTTCGGAATGGCGGATTCCATGATAAAAACCGCGGTGGCTCCAGATCCTGAAACAAAATCGACTCCAGTCGGCTCCAGGCGGGGGATGGGTTCTGTAAATACGCCGGCATAGTCGTGGGTAAGCATACCAATGCAATTGGGTCCGATCAGGCATCCTTCGGCCTTGTTGACCAAATCGACGATCTCTTTTTCAAGCAGCGCGCCTTCGGTTCCCATTTCGCTGAATCCGCCTGAGATGATGATAAAGGCCTTTGTGTTCTTAACTTTGGTCAGAATGGTAACGGCTTCCGGACAGCTTTTTGCAGGAATCGCCAGGATGGCCAGTTCAGTTTCCGGAAGATCGTTGACAGACTTGAAGGTTGTAACACCCTGCACGCTATCATCATTGGGATTGACGGCATAAAGAGAGCCCTTAAACTCGTGCTCCAGCAGGTTTTTCAGGATTTTTCCTCCCGGTTTGGTGATGTTGTTGGAGGCTCCTACCACCACGATACTTGAAGGGGAGAGCAGTTGTCTGTTCAGCATGCTGATTTATTAGATATTGAAGCGTTTATGTAGAAGTGCCTAAAGTGCCTGGAGTGAACTAAAATGCCTAAAGTACTTCGCTACCGGCTTGAATTGTCCGGAGTCCATAACTTTAGGCACTTTAGTCACTCTAGTTCACTTTAGGCACTCTTTCATGCTTGTATTTGAATAAGAATGGGAATATTAATCCAAGTATCAGGGCATATCCTGCGAATACGAACCAGATATGCGGCCAGTCCTTGACGCCATCCTTGGTAAAGAGGTCAACCACATAACCGCTTGCAGTTCCACCAAGGAATGCACCGAAGCCATTGGTCATGATCATGAAGAGCCCCTGGGCGCTTGCTCGGATACCCGGCTCAGCTTCCATCTCCACAAACAATGAACCCGAGATGTTGAAGAAATCGAAAGCCATACCATAAATGATCATGGATAATATCAAAAGTGCAAGTCCATGACCCGGATTTCCGATGCCAAAAAGCCCAAATCGAAGTACCCAGGCAAAGATGCTGATGATCATGACCCGTTTGATTCCAAACCGTTTCAGGAAAAAAGGAATGGTCAGAATGAAAAGCGTCTCGGAAATCTGCGAAACAGAAAGCAGCAGGGTAGGGTGCCTGACTGCAAAGGAATCCTTGTAGAGGTCAAATTTGGAAAAGTCGTCGAGGAATGATCCGCCGAATGTATTGGTGATTTGAAGGGCAGCGCCAATCAGCATCGCGAAGATGAAAAACACTGCCATCTTCTTCTTTTTGAAAAGTACGAAGGCATCCAGGCCAAGAGCCGAAACTATGGAACCGTCCCTTTTGACTTTTGCAGGTGGACAAGCCGGAAGCGTGAAGGCATAAATACTGAGGAAAAGCGCTGTCGCGGAGCTGACATACAACTGGGCCGGACTTCTGGCCCATCCCAAGAGATCCACAATCCACATGGCAAATATGAAGCCGACGGTTCCCCAAACGCGGATGGGTGGAAAATCTATCACCACATCGTATCCTTTTTGAAGCAGAATATTATAGGAAACGGCGCTGTTCAGGGCAATAGTGGGCATATAGGCCATGGCATTGAAAAGCATCACCCAGTACATCACCACGGGATTAGTGATCGTAGAAGCCCAAAAGAGCAGGATTGCCCCAATGAAATGACACATTCCCAGAACCCTCTCTGCGTTGATCCAGCGATCGGCAACGATCCCCATTAAGCCCGGCATAAAGAGCGCAGCAATCCCCATGGTTGCATAGACTCCGCCTACCTGTCCGCCGGTAAATTTCAATGGTCCCATCATGTATCCGCCAAGTGAGATCAGCCACGCACCCCATACAAAGAACTGTAGGAAGTTCATCAGGGTCAGCCTAATTTTTATATTCATACTTTGAAGAAAAAGTTAGTTATAAAGTTGTTTGTTGAGGCTAAAACTAAGAAAAAACGATGAAAGAAAACAGGAGATTTATCAATTATGAAATGTCAGTAAAATAGGTTAAATTTATTAGAATGTTGTTTTGTAAACGTCAGGAATTGAAGCCTATTATTATTGAAGTGACTAAGTATGTCTATTTTATTTCATCCTTATTTATCAAAATCAACTTCCTCTGGAGAATTTACAATCTATAAAGAGTTTGAAAACAATGGTCGTGTCGAAATTCATTCTGAAGTTGATAAAAATCAAAATGATTACCGTGATTTATTGTTAATCTCTTTTGAGTTTGCAAAAATAGGTCGAAAAGTGCAGATATTGCCTAAACTTCATTTCAAAGATAAAAGGTATAAAAAAATATTTGGCGGTTTAATTGGGACTAAGTACGAAGGGAAATGTCCTGACTTGAAAGTCGATAATGATTTTTTTGAATATGAGGGGTTTATATCAAATAATCCTAAAACGAATTTTAGTAACATGCTAAGACGTGGACTAAAACAATCTTCCAGAATAATTATTAAAGATTGTAATATGACCCATGACCATATTAAAAGAACTTGTATTCAAAGAATTAAAGAGGGGCATGTGATTAATGAGGTTTGGGTATTGAAAAATGGTACAAATGAACTTGTATTTAAAAGCAAAGCCTCAAAGAGCTAAACTCCTTAAGGCTTTACGGCGTCGAATCCGTAGAATCGACATTGCAAAGATACATCATTGTGAACCAAATGTCAAGTTTTTTCAGTTTATTTTTTTGACAACTCAACTAAAAAAAATAGTTTTTATCTGTTTCTTGTCAAACTTCCTGCACAACTTCAAGATTGGCCTGTCCAACCTCGATGGCCTTCAAATTAAGCGGAATCAGCTTGTGATGTCTTTCGGGAAGTGACTTTTCAAGACCTTTTTTGACATTCTCCATTTTGATAACGGGTTTGGCCTTCAGGAATGCCCCCAAAACGATCATATTGAAGGTGAGTGGATTTCCCATTTCTACGGCCAATCTGGCTCCCTCCACCTTGTAAATGTTGATATCTTTCCTGGTAGGATGCTTTACGACTCCATTCGGGTCATAGAGCAAAGTTCCTCCCGCCTTGACCATCTTTTCAAATTTGGTCATGGATTGCTGGTTGAGGATGATGGCGGTATCAAATTCATGGAGAACCGGGGAACTGATTCGGTCATCACTCAGGATCACAGTCACGTTGGCTGTACCACCCCTCATTTCGGGACCGTAGGATGGAAACCAGGCAACTTCCTGATCCTGCATCACTCCTGAATAGGCAAGGATCTTTCCCATGGAGAGAACTCCCTGTCCGCCAAAACCGGCAATAATGATTTCTTCAGTCATAATCTTGAAATATTATCGATTATTAAAGCACTATTGAAAATAAGGAAAAAGGCAAAAGGCAAAAGGAAAAAGTAAACACTCAACTTGCAGCCTTTTGCCTTTTGAATAACACCTCATCTCACATTATGCTTTTCATTTCGTTATTATTCTACTTAATTGGTCAGCCGCAAATGCTGCCCCTAACTTTTTCCTTTCTCCTTTTTCCTTTATCCTTGGATATTGAAAGGTTCTGTAGCATCTTTCCCACCGTCTTTCAGGTCGCCCAGCGGGAAGAGTGGGAACATGTGCTTGACCATCCAGTCGTTTGACTCGACAGGTGTTAATTTCCATCCTGAATTACAGGTAGATACAACTTCTACGAAGCAGGTTCCGATATTTTTCTGGGACAATTCGAATGCCTTTCTGATCGCTTTCCTGGCTTTCCTTACTGCTGCGGGAGTATGAACGCTTTGACGTGTTACGTAGGCAGCGCCTGGCAACTGGGCGATCAGTTCGGTGATTTTTAATGGATAACCATTGAGGTCGACATTACGGCCGTAAGGCGTTGTTGAAGTGACCTGGCCAAGAAGGGTAGTAGGAGCCATTTGCCCGCCTGTCATCCCGTAAATGGCGTTGTTGATGAAGATCATCACGATATTTTCACCCCTGTTCACGGCATGCATGGTCTCTGCGGTGCCAATAGCTGCAAGGTCTCCGTCTCCCTGGTAGGTAAAAACAGTCTTCTCGGGCGAAATACGCTTGATACCGGTAGCAACTGCAGGAGCGCGTCCGTGCGCTGCCTCAGACCAGTCGATGTCGATGTAATTGTAGGCGAAAACGGCGCAACCTACCGGGGATACCCCGATGGTGCTATCCTGGATTCCCATGTCATCAATGACTTCGGCGATGATTTTGTGCACTACGCCATGACTGCAACCCGGGCAATAATGCATGGTCACCTCATTCAGCAACGGGGATTTGCCATAAATCAGGTTTTCAGGCCTGATAATATTTTTGAGTCTTTCAGCTATTTCAGCCATGATTTAATCTCCTATCAGTTTATGATACAGTGCCTTTTCTACCTCGTCAGGTGAAGGTAGTATTCCCCCCATCCGGCCAAAATATTCAACCCTGGTTTTTCCATTGACCGCCAGGCGCACATCGTTGACCATCTGTCCTGCGTTGAATTCAACTGTCAGAAAGCCATTTACATGGGAAGCCATTTCCGCAATAACCTTTTCTGGGAACGGGAAAAGTGTAATAGGTCTCAGGAGACCGACTTTATGACCTTTGGCCCTTGCCATCTGGACTGTTTTCTGGCATATGCGGGCAGCACAGCCAAATGCAACGAGAATATAATCGGCATCCTCACATTCGATGGTCTCATATCTTACATCCTCATCCTTCATCTGCTGGTATTTGGCCTGCAGGCGGAGGTTGTTGTTTTCCATGATGTGAGAATCCATTTCGAGGGAGGTGATCACGTGTTTTTCGCGGTCTTTGGTTTTACCTTGGGTGGCCCAGCTTCCGGTAATCTGTTTTACCTGTTCTTCTGTCCATCTGGGCTGCTGGTCCATCAGTTCAACCTTTTCCATCATCTGGCCAATCACCCCGTCGGCGAGGATCATAACCGGATTCCGGTATTTGAATGCCAGGTCAAAACCCAAACCAACAAAGTCGTTCATCTCCTGGACGGAAGCCGGAGCAAGAACCAGCAAGGAATAGTCGCCGTGTCCGCCCCCTTTGGTGGCCTGGTTGTAATCCGCCTGTGAAGGCTGGATTGTGCCAAGTCCCGGACCGCCCCGTTGTACGTTGACGATCACGCAGGGAAGTTCTGACCCTGCAATGTAGGAGATCCCTTCTGCCATCAGGCTGATGCCCGGACTGGAAGACGAGGTCATCACCCTTTTGCCGCAACCGGCTGCCCCATAAACCATGTGGATGGATGCAATCTCACTCTCAGCCTGCAAAACAACCATGCCTGTGGTCTCCCACGGGCGAGCCGCCATCAGGGATTCCATTACTTCCGACTGAGGAGTGATCGGATAACCGAAATAGCCGTCACAACCATACCGAATGGCCGCTTCAGCGATTACTTCGTTTCCTTTCATCAATCTTAATTCACCCATATCAGGATATTTTTAATTGATTAATGCTATTCTACCTTAACTCTGTAAACTGCGATGCAACTGTCGGGACAAACTGACGAGCAATTTGAACATCCAATGCAATTCTCGGGATTCTCCATGTAGGAATAGTGATATCCCTTGCTGTTGACATCGCGGTTGAGCCCCAAAGTCTGTGTTGGACAAGAGACGACACAGAGGTTACAACCTTTGCAAACTTCTGAATCAACAACTACTGCTCCTATGACTTTAGCCATGTCTAAGTTATTTTTATTCAAATTTCGGAATAGGAATTGAAGTCAATTATGACTTTTGTCCTGTATCCGTTTTCTTACATATTTTCAAAAAACAGCCACTTTAACTTTCAATCTGTAAGTCGACAGGAAAATCGCGATGAAACTGAATCAATCTACTTTCAAGATCTTCGAATTGATTACGCCGAACATTGGAGACACATGCCCTCAAACCCTGTTTTGAGCTCCCGGTATTGCCCAAAGAGATGGCGCTGATGCCATAAAACAGGAGGTGATACAGTAGTTTTGCCTCATCCATTCCCGGGTAATTGATGGTAAAATAGAAGCCATCACCAACGGGTTTGTCAATATCTGTTGAATAAACGATTTCAAAACCGTTGGAGGTAAAGAGTTGCTTCATGATGCGTGCTTTTTCTCCGTATTCCTTCACTTCCCCGATGAAATCGTAGTCACCGTCGTTCGCATGCCTGAACATGGCAGCCAATGCATATTGTGCTGAATGTGAAGTTCCCGATGTCATCGCATACAGCACCCTGTGGACAATGGCATTGCCGAATCCATGCACTCGAAGCCTGTCGCTGAGGTTTTGCGAATGCCGGTGGTACAGTTGGTCGGAAATGATCAGGACACCGATCCTTTGTCCGGCGTAGGAGAAGACTTTTGAACTGGATATCATCATGACCCAGTTACCCGTGTATTTCGCTACGGTAGGCTGGAAAGGAGCCACGCCGGGCTTTGACAGATCCTGGCGGAAATCCATGGCGAAATAGGCGAGATCCTCGATCACCACCACATCGTACTTGTTGGCCAACTCCCCGATGATTTTCAACTCTGCTTCGGTTAGGCAAATCCAGGACGGATTATTGGGATTGGAATAGACAATGTTGCAGATATTCCCTTTTGACAAATAGGATTCCAGTTTTTCCCTCAGTTTCTCCCCCCTGTAATCGAAGACATCAAAGGAGATGTATTTCTGGTTCATCACCAGCATCTGCTGCTTTTGAACAGGAAAACCGGGATCGATAAACAGGGCGGTATCCTTCTCCTTTTCCCTGGCAGCCGTTACCAGGAAGGCGGCATAGCTTCCTTCCATGGATCCTACGGTAGGAATGCATCCCTGGGGCTTCACATCGATGTCCATAAAAAGCTTGACAAAACGGGATGCCTCCGTTTTCAGGGTAGGAATGCCATCAATCTGGGGATAAATGGAAGCTACATTATTGCGCAAGGCTTCTATTTCGGCTTCAACCCCAACTTTTGACGGTGGCAGTCCGGGTACGCCCATCTCCATCCGGATGTACCTGATGCCGGTTGCCGCCTCAATGCTGCTGACCAGTTGCACAATCTCCCTAATCGAGGCATATCCGATCTCATCGACCTCAAGCGCCGCGATTTGTTCTTCCACAATGGAAGGAGGGATTGGAGTATTTGCCATGATCAGAATGTCTTCATCAGAGAATCCACCCAGGCAGAAACGCGTTCTTCCGTCAGTTCAGGCTCAAAGTCTTCGTCAACGGGAAGGCCAATGAACTGTCCTTCCACGATGGCATCCGAATCCTGGAAAGTATAACCTTCCGTACTGACTTTGCCGAATATTTCACCACCATTGTTTTTGATCGTTTTGCCCAGAAGTCCCATTGAATCAACGAAATGATAGGCATAGGTGATGTGGTCTCCCAGTCCGAAGATGGCGACTTTCTTCCCTTTAAAATTGAAATCTGTCACAATCGGGAAAAAATGGGACCAGTCTGTGTTGTCAAATTTTTGTTGCCATGTATCTTTGCCAATGGTGGAAATCCCGAAAATAATCCGGTCATATTTTTCCAGATCGGCTGGAGATGCATCTGTAATGTGAATCAGATCGACCTTATCCGTGCCAATCTTGGAAGCAACCAGTTTGGCTATCCGATGAACCGACCCGTTCAGGGGTCCAAAAAAAATGGCAATTTTTTCCATGTATGTAGTTTTTCAGGTGTTAATATCCGCTTTTTTATATTCTCCCAGAATAGCCAGGCTCGAAACATTTTTCAGAATCAAATGGATCGCACGTTCATAATCACCCTCGGAATCCCATTCGACATCCACGTGCATCGTATATTCATTGGGTTTTCCAAGGACTGGAACAGATTGTATCTTGTTCAGGTTGATTTTGTTTTCTGCAAAAATATTGAGCACCCGCGCCAATGCACCGTAATAATGTCCAACCTCAAAACACAAAGATGCCTTGTTGTTTTGTTCATGCTGGGTGGCATGTTTGGAAAGGATCCAGAAACGAGTGTAATTTTTCTTGTTTGTCTCGATACCCTTGTCCAGGATTTCAAGACCGTAGAGGCTAGCCGAACGTAGGTTACTAATGGCAGCAGCATGCACTATTTTTTCGTCACGAATGATTTTTGCGACCATGGCATTGTCACCCAATTCCTTTCGTTCCGCATTTGGGAAATGCCTTTCCAGGTATTCGGCGCACTGTAAAAATGAAACGGGATGGGAATAGATCTCCTTGATCTCTTTCTTTTTGACACCCGGGAATGCCATCAGGTTCATCTGAATGTGGATGTAGATTTCGCCGATAATTTTCAAGTGGTAATCCCTTATAAGGGCATAATTCTGAAGCAGGCTCCCGGCAATCGAGTTTTCTATGGCCATAACAGCGCAATCAACTTCATCCCTGTCAAGCATTTCGCAAACCTTGCGAAAAGAACGGCACTCGACGATTTCGCCTGCATCACCAAAATATTTAAGTGCGGCATCCTCGTGAAAACTTCCTTTGATACCTTGTATAGCGATTTTCGTCATGTATTGTCTTCTTAATTTATAAAAATACAGGATGCGCTAAATCCCATGATGGAAACAGGAACGCAAGGTAAAAAAAAAACGATAAAATTCAGCGACCTTTCAGATCTTGTATAGTTCACTCGCTTTGACCAGTTCAACGCTGTGGGCAGTCAGAACAGCAATACATTTCGAAAGGTCATCCCCCTGCTACCGCGCGATTGCATCGCGTGGTCAAATGAAAGATAATTCTTACTTTTAAATTACCTTTTATTGAATAGATTCATGAGCCGCAACTACAAATTTTATAATCCTGAAGGAGTTTACTTTATTAGCTTTGCCGTTGTTGAGTGGCTGGATGTATTTACCCGGGTCGAATACAAGAAGATTATTATTGATAGTCTGCATTATTGCCAAAAAGTAAAAGGGATGGAAATATTTGCCTGGTGCCTGATGTCCAGTCACGTACATTTAATTTTTAGAAGTGTCAGCGAGCAAAAACCTGAATTGCTAATTGGCGATTTTAAGCGGTTCACCAGCAAGGCCATAGTTAAAGCTATTATTGAAAACCCTACCGAGAGCAGGAAAGAGTACTTACTTGAACAATTCCGAAAAGCAGGAAATCAATCTTCGAATGTAAATAAATATCAGTTCTGGAGGCATGACAACCATCCGATCGAATTATGGAGCAATAAAGTTATTGATGAAAAAATCAATTACATCCATCATAACCCGGTTGAAGCAGGATTGGTTTCAAAGGCAGAAGATTACTTGTATAGCAGCGCTGCCGATTATGCCGGAGAGAAAGGAATTTTGGACGGGATCATTGTCATCAGGTAATGTGGTTTACCACGCGATGCAATCGTTCAGTTGAGCGGGTATAATAATTAATCTTAATTAATGATATTATTGAAGATTTCTGCTGAGCTATTTTGTCAAATACCTCTACCCATTCCGAACAGATTTAGGTGCATTGTTTAATACTCGTTGAGGTATAGTCTAAAATTGTATGGTAATCATAGTTTGCAAGTGAAAGAATTAGTATAGATCATTAGCAATATTAAAATATTCTTACTTACCTTTAATGTTTGCTTTGAACTACTAGCCAACTCTAATTAGATTAACAATGTAGAATCACCATATTTCAAAAAAGCCAAAGATGATTTGTGATTACGATGCGAAAAATACCCAATTATGAAAAGATTGATACTAATTATTGCATTGATTATAAGCATACCAACAATATGCTTTTGTCAAAATGATGGATGGATAAAAGTTTCTAAAAGCCCGAATGGTTCTGAAGCCTTTATAAAGAAAAGTGAAATAACAAGGAGTGGGGATTATTTAAGAGCATGGACAAAGCTGATTCACAAAGGAAAAGATAAAGCAGACTATATCGCAAAGGGAATAAAATATGCCAACAGAGAGGATATCCCTAAATGGATGAATTATGACCACGAACTACAATTAATTGAATATGATTGCAATAATGATCAGAGTAGATTATTACAATGGATTGATTATAGTAAAGATGGATCAATCATAGAGAACATCAAGATTAAAACCCCCGAATGGCAGACAAAAATTCCAGAAACAAATGGAGAATATCTATTCAATGAAGTTTGCGGAACACATTAAGACCGCCAATAATAGCTTAACCACCATAAACTTAAGAAACATGAAAACGATATTGATTTTACTCTTACTCGCCTTTTCTGTAGTCGCCAAGAGCCAAACAGCAATAGATTATTTTTTGAAAGGAAACTCAAAACAGATCGTCGAAGATTACAGAGGCGCAATAATTGATTATAATAAAGCTATTGAACTTGACCCAAAAGGATCTTTTGCTTATAATAATAGGGGAAATGCAAAAGCTAAACTCAAAGACTATAGAGGCGCATTAGAGGATTATAATAAGGCTATTGAAATAGATCCAAACTCAAAAAATTCGGCCTATTTTGCCAGGGGAAATGCAAAGTTCTTCCTCGAAGATTACAGAGGTGCAATAATCGATTTTAGTAAAGCTATTGAACTTAACTCACTTAACTCATTAGATGCCTATTATAATAGAGGCAATGCAAAGTCCTTCCTTAAAGACTTCAGAGGAGCCATAGAGGATTTTAGTAAAGCTATTTTAATTAATTCTAAAGATGGTAGGGCCTATATTTGCAGGGGATTAGCAAAAATTAATTTAGGACAAAAAGACGGGGGCTGTCTTGATCTCAGCAAGGCTGGAGAATTAGGAAGCAAAGAAGCATACGAATTTATTCAAAATTACTGCCAATAATAGCCCAATTTTAACGCATATTTAAAATATTTGTATTTAATAAAGAAGTTAAACTTTTACTTATGAAAGACTTAAAAAGCATCTTTTCACTTAATGGAGTGAATTATCACGATCTTGAAGATTCTGATAAAGTAATGTTTGACAAAATAACTGACACCTTAACAGATGACTTTAAAAGAGTAAAACTTACAGGCAAAAATTATTTTAGTGTTTGTAAAGGTGCCTCTGGGAAAATTTCCTTTGACTCTATTATGCCTGAACCTATAGATACAAAGATTTGGGAGACGTTAGTTGGATTAATGAACGAATAATAGATAGGAAAATCCATTCATCCGCTCTCACGCCCCGCTGCCGCGCGATTGCATCGCGTGGTCGAATGAAAGTTGATTTTTGCTTTGGAATTCACATGTGAGCTGCCGGTTATGACAGGGAGAAAGGAATATTGGACGGGATCATTGTCATCAGGTAGTGTGGTAAACCACGCGATGCAATCACGCGGTAGCACGGGACAAATTTCAGCCCCGAATTATATCCTGTAGAGATCACTTGCCTTTACCAGTTCCATACTGTGCTCAGTTAGAACGGCGATGCACTTCTCGAGATCGTCGGGTTTGATGACGACATTGGCTGTTTCACCCACAGAAAACGCATACAGGTATTCAATAGAGACATTGTTATCCGATAAAATCCCCAGCGCCCGGGCCAGAGCTCCCGGCTGGTTGGGGCAATTCAGGCACACCACATCGGTGAGACTGACGGAAAAGGAGTTTTCGCGCAGAACCTTTAAGGCCTTTTCATGATCTGAAACGATGAGCCGAAGGATTCCAAACTCGGATGTATCTGCTACCGAGAAGGCTGACATATTGATTCCTGCTGCTCCCAGAATGGCCGATACCTCATTCAAACGACCTGATTTATTTTCAAGAAAGATGGAAAGTTGTTTGATTAGCATGATAAGGAGTTATGAGTTATAAGTTATGAGTTATGAGTTATTTTTTGATTAGCAGCGAATTATAACTTATAGTTCATAACTCATAACTCATAACTTGCTGAACACAGATCGACTGATCTGATTGCTTTATTTTTTTTAGATAAGTAAACGTTTATCGATTACTCGTTGCGCCTTGCCCGCGGTTCTTTCGATGGTTTTTGGCTCTACGAGCTTGACATTGACAGAAATGCCCAGCGTGCTTTCAAGTTGCCTGGTGATTTTCATCCTGAGCTCCTGCAGTTTCCTGACCTCATCCGAGAAGAACTGCTCCTGGACTTCCACCATCAGGGTAACTGTATCAAGGGTTCCCTCCCTTTCAATGATCAGCAGGTAATGCGGTTCAACCTCACTCATCTGCAAAAGCACCGATTCGATCTGGGATGGGAATACATTAACGCCCCTGATAATTAGCATATCATCACTGCGGCCCTTGCATTTCACCATCCTGACAAGCGTTCTGCCACAGGCGCATTTTTCTTCAATAAGCCTTGTGAGGTCCCTGGTGCGGTACCGGATCAGGGGCATTCCTTCCTTAGTGATGGTGGTGAAGACCAGTTCCCCCATCTCGCCGGGTGCAACGGGTTCCAGCGTCTCGGGATCGATGATCTCCGGCAGGAAATGATCCTCGTTGATGTGCATGCCGCACTGGTGTTCGCATTCGCACGACACTCCCGGACCTACGATTTCACTCAGTCCGTAAATATCGATGGCTTTAATGCCAAGTTTGTCTTCTATCTCCTTCCGCATGGCTTCCGTCCATGGCTCGGCGCCAAAGATGCCAACCCTCAATTTCAGGTTTTTAATGTTGACACCCTGCTCCTTCATGACCTCGGCAATGTTGAGGGCATAGGAAGGGGTGCAGCAAATAACGGAACTGCCGAAATCTTCCATCAGCTGAATCTGCTTGGTGGTATTGCCTCCCGAAATCGGGATCACGGAAGCGCCAAGATTCTCAGTGCCATAATGTATCCCCAGACCACCCGTAAAAAGTCCGTAACCATAGGCGATCTGGACAATATCGTGGTGATGTACGCCGGCCATACACAACGACCGGGTTACAACTTCCGACCACATCTGGATATCCTTGCGGGTGTATCCTACCACGGTTGGTTTTCCGGTTGTGCCGGATGATGCATGAAGTCTTACTATCTCGCTCATGGGAACAGTAAAGAGGCCAAACGGGTAGTTGTCGCGCAGGTCTGCCTTGGTGGTGAAGGGAAGTTTCTTCAGGTCGTCCACACTTTTGATGTCGTGTGGCGTCAGACCGGCTTCCTGCATTTTCTTCCGGTAATAGGGTATCGCATGGTAGATCCGCTGGACCGTGTCGTTCAGTCTTTTGGATTGGATTGAACGCATCTCATCGCGGGTGGCACATTCAATTTTCTCGTTCCAGATCATATCGTTGTTTTAGAAAAAATAGGTCATCACTATTCTGGCGCCATGGTTGACCGTGTTGTGTACATCCTGGTAAAGGCCATCTTCAAAATTGATTTTTCCGGTTCCATACAGGGCAGCTGTCAGTTCATATTCTGCCGACAACAAAAATTTGTTCACACTGTAGGATAGAAAAGGACATATCCGGTAATCGCTCTGGATGTTTGTTGACATTCCCCAGACGGTTGCACTCTCAGCGCCTGAAACTGTAAATTTATACAATGGTTTGCTGGTTCCCAAATTTTTTGCGTAACCGAGAAGAATTCCGGGCTTCCATTTAGTACCGTAAGAGATATTTAGCATGGTAAAGAGACCATTGTAATTGGTGTAATGCTCTGCACCGGTGGCAGGATTGAAGTCAGAGATGCCATAGCCACTGTTGAGGGTCATGTGCGCCAGGTTCTGGCCCAGGAATCCCTGGAAAAGCATCATCAGTTTATTGTGCTGGTATCTCCCGTAGACCATCCAGGAAAGACTGCCCAATATTTCATCCGTGTTGTAAATATTTCCGTTATTCCCCGTTGTAGTTACCCTGGGTTTAATGGTGTTGTAGTCGATGTTGGCGCCGAAATTCAATCCGTTTTTCCCGTGATCAATTCCAAGCACCATTTCAGGCAGCACTGCGTCGCGTTTGTAGACATCGGAAGCTCCGATTGGCCCGCATGACATGTATTGCTGCTGATAGAGGCCAGCGAATGATGCTGTCCAGAATCCGGTTCTGTAATCCAATTTTACCTGGGGCGATCTGTTAAAAGGGCGAAAAGGACTTCCGGTATTGAGGGATGGAACCGTAGGGAAAATATCTCCTCCGCCAAAGGGATGCCAGGTTTGGCCTACGAGAAGGGATGTTTTTGCCCAGTTGAAAACTACAAATGCCTTGCGCAGGCGGAGCAAATAAATTGACGGCTTACCTGCAAAGTCTGCCTCGAGACAACCAGTAGTCTTTGCACCAAAGATCGAAGGCCCTGTCATGTTCAGACCTATTCTCGATACGATGGAGAGCATATTGGCTGAGGTCTGCTGGTTGATATCATGTCCGTTGGCATCTGCTCCAACGTAATTGGGGTAGAGATAGAAAAGATCATTGAAGGAATTTAGTCCCTTGTAGGTATCCAGGTAAAAATCATTCCGGATGAACCCGTACAGGGAAACGGATGTTTCCTTTTTATTTTCTTGGGCAAAAAGGGAAGAGGAAAGTATTCCAGCAAGCAGGAAGGAGCAAATGATACGCATAAAAGTGCAAATTATCGTTAAAGTTTGAGAAATTCGACTGATCGAATAATCTGTTTAAAAAAACGTTAAAAGTACTGGTTTACGCTGTATTGGGACATTCTTTTGGGGGATGGAAATGAATGGTAACAATTATTTCACAAAACAAAGAAATGACCTGTTTGGGCTATTGCACCTTAATTTTAATGGATTTAAATTTACGAAAAGTAACCGTTTGACTAAATTTAAAATAAATATTCCATCATGAAAAAATTTATCATCTTCCTGCCGGTATTGGCACTTTTGGTCTCCTGTAATTTATTGGATGGGGGTACGATCTCCTCGACTGATGTGGGTGGTGATTCCAATCTGGACATGAATGTGGTTGGCACCAAAGTTACGACTAATGTTACTGTCGGAAATACTTCTTACCCTGCATCAGCAACCGTAACCAGCAATGTAAATGGAGTGATAACTCTTGATGTGAAGGCCACCCTCCCCAAAAATAATACACTGACAAATCTGATCCCTGCCAACCTGAAGGATGCTTCCGGCAATTTGGTTACGACTACAAAATATAAAAATACTTCGGAAGGTATTCTTGATTACACAAACAAGGATGGCAAGCCGTTCGTTATTGTCAATTATAACAGCAGTGTTGGGGATAAGTATACTTTGACCAAAGCTGACGGGACTACCATTACCAGGACAGTAACAGCAAAAACCACCGTTGATGATTATCCGGTCATGGGCGGAATGATGCTGATCAAGACAATGACCACTGAGCAGGATTCCAGGATACCTGGTATAAACAGGATTGTTTATGTTACCAATCATAAATATGCATTGGTGGCAATTATTTTCTACATGAACGACGGAACGTCCACAAAAATCTCTTTGTTGTAATAACTTTGATACAATTATTTATATACACGCTGAATGAAGACAAGCAAATACTTAATGCCCAAAGGATTCAGGCCTTTGGGCATTATTTTATCCATTTTTGGAATTATCCTGTTGATTTTAAAGCACCAGTTCAATTACAAACCAGACTTTTTGAACCTGAAGGTCTTTGCCGTTTACTCTTTTTACATCGAAGCCAAAAGCTTTACCATGATTACGCACCAGATGATTGAGGATATAGCCGGCATTTTACTGATTGCAGGATTGTTTCTGATCGCATTTACCAGGGAAAAAGAGGAAACTGAGGTATTGGATGCCATCAGGCTGAAAGCGTTTTTCATCACGGCCTGGTTTAATCTTTTCTATATGATTTTTGCCATCCTGTTTTTCTTTGGCTTTGGTTTTGTTGCTGCGCTCATCTGCTTTGCCATAGGATGGTTGATAGTTTATATCGCATCCTTCAGGTGGCTGTTGTATAAGTCCAAATCCTGACATCTTAAATGTGGAATAAAAAATAGGTCACTCAAAGAACGCAAACAAGCGCAAAGTAATATGATTTTTACTTTGCGCTTGTTTGCGTTCTTTGCGCGACATTCTTCCCGCAAAAGGCTTAAAATGAATTTACTTAACCTCAGCGTTTATCTGCCATCAACCAATATTCCTTAACACTGTCAGTGGTTTCCTGATTCCAGTAGGCGGCAGTGACGGGCTCGCCCTTGGGTGTTTTCATGCTCATCTCATACACGGCGATCACCGGATTGAACACGAGGTCTGTTACACCGATGTTGTAAAGTTGTTCGGGTGTCTCTTCGGTTTTGGCTACCTCCTCGACAACAACCTCAAATTTATTGAGTTGAAGCAGAGCCTTTAAAAAGTCAACCCTTTTTTTATCAATGCCTTTTTCAACGACAGTGCAGCGTTGGCTGCCAATCTCTTCAACGATATGTTTTGCTTTGAGTACCATGATCAAGAAAAATGAACCCTTCGACTGCGCTCAGGGACCGCCTGCTTTGGGTTGAGTTAATAAAGATGATTAAATTTTCGTAAAATTGGCTATTCTTTGATTCTTTTTATTGTAAATCAGATTCCGAAAGTCAAATTATTGATGAATTCATATACCTGACTCCAGAAACCCAGCACGAAGATACCCAAAGCACAAAGAACCAATCCGATTTTAGTATAGGCGTCGCTTTGGAAAGTGGCTATTGGATTCTCACTTTTGTTGATGAACATCGCCTTGACGACAAGCAGATAGTAATACAAGGAGATGGTCGCGTTCAATACCGCAATGAATACCAGCCAGTAATAACCGCCGGATGCCGCTGACATGAACAAATACATTTTTCCGAAGAATCCGGCTACGGGAGGAATACCTGCCAGCGAAAACATGGAAAGCGTCATCAACAGGCTTAATTTTGGATTGGTCAGATACAGTCCATCGTAATCGTCCATGGATTCCTTGCCTGTTTTGGCAGAAATCGCCGCCACCACACCGAAGGCTCCGAGATTGGAGAAAATATAGACCAGAACAAAATAGACGACGGAAGTCATACCCATTTTATTGGCACCGAGGATACCCAAAAGGATAAATCCCGCCTGGGCAATGGATGAGAATGCAAGGAACCGCTTCATGTTCTTCTGCCTCATCGCGAAAAGGTTACCCACAGTCATGGTCAGGACAGCCACCAGATACAACATGTTTTTGTAAACGGGGGCAAGTGTTTTAAAAACTGTAAACATGACGATGATCAGGATGAATGCTGCAGCACCCTTCGAAATAACAGACAGGTAAGAGGTCACGTTGATAGGTGCACCTTCATATACGTCGGCAGTCCAGAGGTGGAAAGGAACAAGCGATATTTTGAAAGCCATCCCTGTAAAGAAAAGGATGAATGCGAGCACCTGCAGCGGAACATTGGCATAGGCGGCTCCGATAGCATCAAAATAGATGGAACCGCAAGAGCCATACATCATGGAGATACCATACAGCAGGATTCCTGAAGATAAGGCAGAAGAAAGGAGCAACTTGATCCCCGCTTCAGATGATTTAGTGTTAAAATGGGTGAAAGCGGCAAGGGCAGCAATTGGTATGGTGGCCAGTTCAAGTCCCAGGTAAAGCATCAGGAAATCACCCGAGGAGATCATGAAGTTCATCCCTATCAGCGTGGTGACCAGCAGAAAGAAGTATTCACTGATTTTGGTGTTGTTGGCAGGACTTCTCAACCAGCCCACGGATTGGAAGAGGATGATGAGCGCCCCGATATTCAGGATGTTCTTCATCAACTGGATCAGTCCGTTGGTATGGTACATGCCGCCAAACAATGACTGGTCAGGTTGTGGAATGAAACCTATCAGGGTGACGACCAGAAACAGGCCAATCGAGATGGGGATCATACTCTTTTTCTGCGCATGGTTCAAATTCAAATCGATCGTGAGCAGGATCATGGCCAGGAAGGTCAGAAGGAGCTCATTTCTCATTGTCAGAATATCGCTTAAACTCATATCTAAAATTTTATTTAATTGTCAATTATCAATTGTCCATTGTCAATTAATCACATCCCCGGCAGGTGGATCGTAGCCAATTTTGCCATCAGCGGTGCCAGGCTGAAATGGATCATATCCGACAACCAGAAGGGGGCCATTCCAATGAAGGTAATCCCGAGTACCAGCGTGATGGTAGAAAGTCTTTCATACCAGTTGGCATCTTCCAGATGCAGGAAATGCTTGTCTGTGATGGGTCCCATCAGCAAGGTTCCGACTACCCTCAGAATGTAGACAGCTGTTATGACAATAGAAGATACTGCCACAATGGTTGCAACCCGATGAAACGTATCTACATGTTCATAGGCACCGAAGAAAATCGTCATTTCTGCAACAAATCCGCTAAACCCGGGTAATCCGAGGGAAGCCAGACCTGCGATGACGTAAACAACTCCCAGGAATGGAATTACTTTCATCAGTCCACCCATTTCGTTGATCATCCTCGTGTGGGTCCGGCCATAGATCATCCCGATCAGGGCGAAGAAGAGGGCTGTCATCAAACCGTGGGAGATCATCTGGATCACTGCACCCGTGAAAGCCGACTGGTTCATCATCAGAACGGCAAAGAGAACAAGGCCGCAGTGACTTACCGAAGAGTAGGCATTGATGTATTTCAGGTCTTTCTGGAAGATGGCGCCGAAAGCACCGTAAACCACACTGATGGATGTCAGGATGATGAAAATCCAGGCTTGTTCATGGGCTGCTTCCGGCATCAGGTAGATGGCCACGCGGAATGCACCGTAACCCCCCAGTTTCATCAAAACACCTGCATGAAGCATGGAAACCGCGGTGGGTGCCGAAGCATGACCGTCGGGCGACCAGGTATGGAAGGGGAACAAAGCGCCCAAAATACCGAAACCGATAAAGGTGAAGGGAAACAGGAAGCGCTGCATCTCAATCGGAATCTGATGCTTGGCTATTTCCAGTACGTTAAACGTGAGTGGACTGCCGGCAGGCGCCGAGTAGAAATAGATGCCAAGGATACCAACCATCAACAGGGCCGAACCACCCATCAGCATCAGGGTCAGTTTCATGGCTGAATATTCTTTCGGACCGGAACCCCAGATGCCAATCAGGAGGTACATTGGAATAACGGCAATCTCATAAAACAGGAACATGGTGAAGAGGTCGAGGGAGATGAAGAAGCCGAAGACCCCTGTAGCCAGTAGTATAAGGGAGATAAAAAACTCACGTGACAGAAATTCCATTTTCCAGGAGGCAAATATCCCTGCAAACACGACCACCCCGGTGAGGGCGATCATGGCGACAGAGATGCCATCCACACCAACCGCATAATGGATATTCAGCGATGGAATCCATAGGGCATCGAAGGTGAAGAGCATGGGAGCCATGTTGCCGGCCTGACGTTCCGAGATATAAAGGTAGACGAGGACAGCCGAAAGGATCAGCTGAAGGGTCATCCCGATCGCGCTCACCATTCGTGATTGCTTCAAATCTTTCGTGAACAGGATTCCGGCTATGGTAAGAGTCGGAATCACTACAAAAAGGGTTAGAATGTTCATCTTATATCAGTTTCTTAAAGTACGTAAACATAAATCAATACCAGTGCGATGGCTCCCGTGACAAATACAAAAGCATATTGCTGCACCCTTCCGGATTGCAATCCCTTGATGGAAACGGAGGCAAACTGTACCAATCCTGCAATCCCGTTCATAGTTCCGTCAACGATGTGGCGGTCAAACCATGCAACAGGGCGGGAAATGTAATTGAAGATGATCTTCTTGGTGACGAAGAGATAAACCTCATCGATGTAGAATTTGTGGAAAGCCCATTTGTACATGTATTTGAAAGTACCTGCTACCTTATCGGGTAGTGCGGTCTCCTTTTTATACATTACTGTGGCAATAGCTATACCTACTACTCCGACCAAAATGGAAGGGATGGCGATCATCCAGTCGATGTGTGATTCAAATCCCAGACCATCAGAGGTAACCAGGTTATGGAAAGGCAGGAATCCGGAGAAGACGGAGCCAAATGCAAGGATCATCAATGGAATAGTCATCACCAGAGGAGCTTCGTGCGGAGTGTGGTGGTAATGACGGTCTTTTCCCCAGAAAATGTTGTAATAGAGGCGGAACATGTAAAAAGCGGTCAGACCGGCTACAAAATATTCGATGCCGAAAAGGATTTTATTGGAATTGAAGGCAGCCGCCAGAATCTCATCCTTGCTAAAGAAACCCGAGAAAGGAGGAATGCCGGCAATAGTCAGACAGGCAATCAGGAAGGTCATGTGGGTAATGGGAAGGTACTTGCGCAAACCACCCATTTCGTTCATGTCGTTGCTGTGAACGGCATGGATAACAGCTCCTGCACCGAGGAAGAGAAGCGCCTTGAACATGGCGTGTGTGAAAAGGTGGAAGTTGGAAGCCATGAAACCGAGTCCCTCTTCGCCTCCGTAACCGGAAACGCCCAGTGAGAGCATCATGTATCCGATCTGAGACATGGTTGAGAAGGCCAAAACCCTTTTGATGTCTGTCTGAGTAGTGGCAATGACCGCGGCAAAAAGCGAGGTGAAACCGCCAACCCATGCAACCACATGCAATGCATCCGGACCTCCCAATGCATAAACCGGGAACAGTCGGGCTACAAGATAAACACCGGCCACAACCATCGTGGCAGCGTGGATCAGGGCAGAAACAGGTGTCGGGCCTTCCATGGCATCCGGCAGCCAGATGTGCAGCGGAAACATGGCCGATTTACCGGCACCACCGATAAAGATAAAAATCAGGGCCCAGGTAATGACGGATAATCCCATGAAGGCGGCTCCACCCATGGATGCGATGGCTACTCCGTGAGGATTGGTAAGCTCTTTGAAATCAAAGGTTCCTGTATTGAAAGAGAGTATCAGGATACCGATCAGGAAACCCAGGTCGGCAAACCGTGTAACGATGAATGCCTTCTTGGCGGCTGAGAAGGCGCTTGGTTTTTCATAATAGTAACCGATCAGAAGAAAGGAGGAGACACCCACCAATTCCCAAAAGATATACATCTGGAAAAGGTTCGTAGCCAGAACCAATCCCAGCATCGAGAAACTAAACAATGAAAGGAATGCGTAAAATCTGGCAAAACCGCGTTCACCTTCCATATAGCCCAGGCTGTAGATATGCACCATGAAGGATACTGTGGTGATGACCACGAGCATCATGACAGAAATAGGATCAATCAGGATTCCCAGATTGATGGTCAGTTTGTCTGTCAGGTGAAGCCAGGTGAGTTCAAATGCCTTGAGAGAGGTATATCCCGTTCCTGCAACATGATCAGCAACAAAATATTTGAATGCTGTGTAATAGGAGAGGAAGGTGGCAATACCCAGTCCTGCTGTTCCAATTAATCCGCCCAGTTTGCCTTTCAGTTTGTCCTCTGCCATTCCGACACAGACAAAAACGAAGAAAGGGATCAGCGGGATCAACAATGTATATGCGTAACTACTCATATTGTGAATTTTCTAAACAGTTAGTGGTTTAAAATTTCATTTGGTCAAGATTCTCGACATCAATCGACTTGAAGTTCCTGTAGATGTTGATGATGATCGCGATAGCCACAGCTGCTTCCGATGCCGCAACGGCAATTACGATCAGGCTGAAAAAATGGCCCTGTAACTGGTTGGGATAAAGAAACCTGTTGAAAACCACGAAATTAATATTTACCGAATTGAGGATCAGCTCAATGGACATCAGCATCGTAATCAAATTTCTTCTGGTCAGGAAACCGTAGATGCCAATAAAGAACATCAGGGTACTGATTACAAGAAATGAATTGAGTGAGATATTACCTATCATAGCGTGAATGATTTATCAGGATTAGTTATTGGATGTTGGTTCCGTTGGATCCAGATGTTTCTCTTTTTTTGCCAGTACAATGGCACCAACCATGGCTGCAAGCAACAATATGGAAATTACCTCAAACGGCAATGCATATCCGTCCCTGCCATAGGAAACCAGGGCCCTACCCACATTCTGCACATTGGATTCAATGGCAGGTGATGCAGTTGGAGTAAATGCAAATTTAAAGATGGTCATCAAGGTCAGTACTGCTCCTGCAGCAACTGCCAGGGCAGAGAATATTTGCTGTTTTAGCGGAGCAACCACTGCCTTTTCACTGACATGGCTGGTCAGCAGGATGGAGAAGATGATCAGAACGATAATACCTCCGGCATAAACTGTTAATTGGACAGCTGCAAGGAAGTTGTAGTTCAGCATGAAATAGAGTCCTGCCGTTGAGACCAGCACGAAAAGCAAATAGACCGCTGATCTGAGGATTCTGCGACTGGTGACGGTTAAGACCGAAAAGGTCAGGATGGAACCGGCAAACAGGTAGAACATGATATCACTGAGCGTCATAACGAATATTTTTTGATGCGGTTATTACTCTTTAACTCCCTGGGCAATTTTCGATCCCGGCAGATTCAATACTTTGGTCAGTTTCGTACGGTCCCATACCGCATGCTCGAACTCCTGACCCATGATGATGGCGCCCGTAGGGCAGGCCTTCACGCAAAGATTGCAAAAGGTACACATGCCAAGATGGTAGATGTGCTTGTCGATGGCCCTCTTTTTCTTCCCATCTTCTGTCAGAACAGACATGCTGATGATCTCGATGGAACCATTGGGGCAGTTCAACTCGCAGATACCGCAACCGGTACAAAGGTGCTCGTTGTTTTCGTTGTGCGGCATGATCACCTCTCCGCGGAAACGGTCGAACATCTTCAGTGTTTCGCGGTTCTCGGGATATTGTTGTGTGACATGTTTCCATGGCCGGAAGAAGTAGCTTCCGGTAATTTTCATACCGGTGAGAAGCGTTCCTACGCCTTTGAAAACTGTTTTGATATATTCAAATAGACCATTCATAGTGCAATGTTTTTACAGATGGAATTTGGTTAAAACGACCAGGCTCATCAGGAGAATGTTGACCAGATTGATTGGAAGCAGGTATTTCCACTCCAGGGTCAGGATCTGATCGACTCTCAGGCGTGGGAATGTCCACTTGAACCACATGATCAGGAAGATGACACCGCCAACTTTCAGGAAGAACCACACCAATGGCGGAATAAAGTCCATCACATGGTTAAACGATTCCAGGGAGCCAAAATGGAGGGGCATCCAGCCTCCAAGGAATACGGTAACTGCCATGGCGGCAACGATGAACATGTTTATATATTCGGCCAGGAAGAAGAAGGCGAATTTGATACCTGAATATTCCGTATGGAAACCGGCTGTCAATTCAGACTCTGCTTCTGCAAGGTCAAAAGGTCCGCGGTTTGTTTCGGCCGTACCTGCAATCAGGAATATGACGAAAGCGATCAGGGCGGGGACGTGGCCTTTAAAAATGAACCAGGCATCGCGCTGGCCTTCAACGATCACTGAAAGCTGCATCGATCCCGCCAGGATAATCATGGTCACCAGTGAAAGGGAAACAGAAAGCTCGTAGCTGAGGATCTGTGCACCGCTTCGCATGGCACCTATCAATGAATATTTGTTGTTACTCGACCATCCTGCGATCAGGATACCGATTACACCGATGGATGAAACGGCAGTCACATAAAAAACGCCAATGTCAAAATCAAGTGTCTGTAAACCCTTCGCAAACGGAAGAACCGCCATGGCCATGAAAGTGGCAATCATGATGATGAAAGGAGCCAGGTTGTAAAGGAATTTGTCGACACCCTTTGGCGTGATCAACTCCTTCATCAAAAGCTTGATAAAGTCGGCAATGGTTTGGAGCAATCCCCAATAGCCTACACGCATTGGACCCATACGCTGCTGAAACATCGCACAAACCTTTCGCTCGGCATAAACCAGGAACAATCCGAACAGTGCAATAAAGAGGAGATAGCAGACCCCGATAATTGTCCATTCAACAATGGTAGTCATCAGTGGAGACATATGCTCCATAAATGATACGTGCATGTTGTGGGTCATTCCTGTAAAGTCGTAAATATTGAATCCCATTCTAATTATTATTTTCGATCAATTCTAATCGGGTTTAACTACGATACAATGAGCAAATTTTTGTCTTGCCTTCAATTGTCAATTGTCAATTGTCAACTGTCAATTAGTAAATTACCTGTCGATATCAGGGATAACCAAATCGAGCGTAGACATGATCGCTACCAGGTCGGCAATCTTGTGACCGGCGGCCATTTTGTTCAGCGCGAAGAGATTGGAAAAGCCCGGTGAACGGAATTTGACCCGATATGGATTCTTTTTGCCGTCGCTGACGATATATACGCCGAATTCACCCCTGGCAGATTCAACCCGCTGATAAAACTCACCTTCAGGCAGTTTGATCACACCCTTCATCTTAACAGCGTAATCACCTTCCGGGATATTGTCAATCAATTGCTCAATAATATGGATGGATTCCCACATTTCTTCAATTCTCAGGCGATATCTTACGAATGAGTCACCTTTGGTATCCAGTTTTTCTTCAAACTGTACCATTGGATAGGCGCTGTATGGCTGATGTTTCCTGACGTCGCAGGAGAAACCTGAACCACGGCCAGAAGGACCAGTTACACCCCATGCAATCGCATCTTCGAGTGTCAGGTGACCGATGTTGTCGACCCTTTGACGGAAAATAACGTTACCGGTAAGCAGTTCGTCGTATTCGGGCAATTTGGTTTTGAATTCTTTCAGGAAATCCTTGACTCTTTTCTGGAAATTCGGGTGGATGTCGAACATCAGTCCTCCGGGGAGGTTGTAATTCACGGTCATCCTGGCACCACAGGTTTCCTCGAAAATGTCGAGAATGTGTTCACGGTCGCGAAGGCCGTAAAAGAAGGTCGTCAATGCGCCAAGGTCCATTCCCATCACACACCACCAAAGCTGATGGGAGGCGAGACGGGAAAGTTCATCCATAATGGTTCGGATGTATTTGACGCGATCAGGAACTTCTACCTGCAAGGCGTTCTCCACACAAAGGGCAACAGCTTCGTTGTTCATGTGTGCGGAAAGGTAATCCATCCGGTCGGTAAGGTGAATGATCTGCGGGTAGGAGATGGCTTCACACATCTTTTCTATCCCGCTGTGGATATATCCGACATGCGGTTGGATATGATGCACAACTTCTCCTTCCAAACTGACAAGCAATCTGAGTACACCGTGTGTCGACGGGTGCTGGGGTCCCATGTTGACCAGGTACTGGTCGGTATGGATCTTGTCCGTACTAATGATAATCTCTTTTGTTTCAGACATAAGGTTATCGTTCTACTATTCTTACTTCGTCTTTGTAATCTTTTCTCAGCGGGAATCCCCAGCCATCCTCGAGGAAGAGCCTGCGCAGGTCGTCGTGGTTGTTGAAATGCACACCCATCAGGTCGTAAACTTCTCTTTCGTGGTATTTGGCGGTCCGCCAGATCTCGCGAACAGAATCAACTTTGGGATCCACCCTGTCGGCGGTATCACATTTCATCACAAGTACATGCCTGTGTTTGGTCGACTCCAGGTGATACACGATCTGCATCTTCTCAGGATAGTCTACTCCTGTCAGGCAGAAGAGGTAATCCATCGATAACTGAGGCATCCCCTTTAACTTGATAGATGTCTCAACCAAATCCTCCGATTTGACGATCATTTCGACATACTGTTTTCCGAGCGTTACCTCGGCTTTGGGAAACTCACCGGTCAGGTAAGCTTGAAGTTCTTCATTTGTCATTTCACTTAAAATATTGGTTGTTAAGTGATTTATAATTGATTGATTTTGATCCCATGTTTAAGCCCGGTCAGGGTTGTGGTGCTATTTTCTTCTGTTTTCTGGAAAAATAGCGCTCACGTCTGATTTTCTTTTGCAATTGCATCATTCCGAACAACAGGGCTTCCGGTCTTGGAGGGCATCCTGGTACATAAACATCTACAGGGATTACATGATCGGCACCTTTCACGATTGCATAGGAATTATAGAAGAAGGGTCCGCCCGAAATAGCACAGGAACCCATGGCGATCACATATTTGGGATCTGCAATCTGATCGTAAAGCCGTTTCAGAACCGGAGCCATTTTATAGTTGATGGATCCTGAAATGATGATCATATCTGCCTGACGAGGGGTTGCACGGGCAACTTCGAAGCCAAATCTGGCCATATCATGACGGGATGCGCCGACAGCCATGAATTCGATGGCACAGCAACGTGTACCGAAAGTGAGTGGCCAGAGGGAATTAGCTCTTGACCAGTTGATCAGGTCGTCTAATTTGGCGAGGATGATACTTCCTCCTTCATATTCCTGCAGGACAGGATAGTCGTTCTTTTCGAACTCTTTTTTACTTTTTACTCCCATTTCAATGCGTGTTTTTTCCATCCGTAAAACAATCCCAAACCCAAAATGGCAAAGAAGATTAAAATCTCAACAAAGCCGACCATGCCAACCTCTTTCATGACCGTAGCCCACGGGAAGACAAATACGGTCTCCACGTCGAAAACCAGGAACAGAATGGCAAAAAGGTAGTAGCCAACGGTGTACTGGTTCCAGGTTTCTCCGATGGTCTCAATACCACACTCATAAGGTTCAAATTTTGCTTCATTGTACGAGCTTGGCGGCACATAACTGGAGAAAACCAGCGCCAAACCTACCAGGGTTACAGCCGTGATGAAGAAAAGTATCAATGCACTACTTTCCATATGGAATTGTTTTAGGTATTAATAAGAATTGTTCTAAATAACAGTGTATAAGGAACTTCTACAAACAGCGACAAAAATAGAAATTTATCATGAACGCAACCTATAGTGTTAAAATTTATTTAAAAAGTTATCAAAATATCTTCATTAGTAGATACAATAAATTGACTCAAAACAAATTATAAAAAAACAAAAAAAGCAGGATGGCTCCATTCCTGTATGTCAGCTGCAAAATGTGTAAAGGTCGCGTTGTGAATTGATACACATAACCGACAAATCTTCGGAATGAGCAATCACAAAGGCATCGTTTATTTTAAAAAGACGGTCAATAAATGAAGAGCTGTAGGTAAATGAGATGATCAAAACTCCCTGTTGAAAACCGAGGGCATGTTCCAGTGCCGTTTTTTGAATCTTCCAGGTAGAAGTGTGGCATTCCACCACTTCGTAGGGAAATTGGAAATTTTTGAACAGGCGTTCTATGGAAAAGAGATTGCTCATAACCATCCTGTTATCCTCACCAAACTTTTCAATTGTTTTAAGTAATGTTACTTTTCCTCCGTTGTGTCTTGCAAAATAGCTGCTCCAAAGTGCCAGATCCTTGCTTTTTTTCATGTAGCCCACCGGAACGGCAATCTTCCTGTAGCTTAAATCCAGATTATCTTTGGCCGAAACGAATAAAAATGGAAATCCCGAATGAGGAAGTTGTTTCAGTAGTTCTTTGCTGTTTTTCTTATGGGCCACCAGCAGCAAAGCATCATACTCTTCGGCCATCTCGGTCAGGATGGATTGCAATGGAAGCAACGTAATGAGAAAGTGCACTCTTCCTGTACCAAGAATTTTAGAAATTGGTAAAGTCAATGAACGTAACCGGGATTCTGCTTCTTCAACGGTACCATTTTTTACGGCCGGAGACCCTATCAGGCATATTTCTTTGTTTAGAATCATGGCAACCTGCACTCCATGCAGAATGACCACCTCTGTTTCCTTAGAGAAATCAATCCAGATGAATATTTTTTGTTCTCCGTTGCCTAAATCCATATGAATGAACTTGATTAATTTTGGGATTGACCAAATTTATAAAAATTCTGCTCCTCAAAACTAATAACATTGGTTGGAACAACACATTCCAATATATTTTATATTTGTAACCATCTTATGAAATTCTTTGCTTTAATATTATCCGCGTACATCATGGTTCTCACTGCAATTCCCTGCATGGATAAGCCGGAAGATCTTTCATTGATAACAACGAAAATTTCAGCAAAGACTTCAAGCAGCTATCAGCAGGATATTGATCACTGTTCTCCCTTCTGCACCTGTAATTGTTGTTCATCACCCAAGATTCAGCAGGAAATTGCAATTGAATTCATTTGTTCCCGAATTATTCATCTACGCTTTGCAGAGAATTCACCTGCCTCAGTTTCTGCGCCTGCCTGCGCTGTCTGGCAACCTCCCAGGTTCATTTAATACATTGGAATCGAGTCACCTCCGCAATTTGTTATTGAAGGTGAAAAAAGTCTTGTATTAACTTGTATTAATTTGATTTTTCCCGTTATGATAGAACGTATTATTCATTTTTCAATCAGGAATAAATTCGTCATCGGACTTTTTGTCGTTGCCTTGATTGGTTGGGGAACATATGCCATAACTCGTTTGCCCATTGATGCGATCCCCGACATAACCAATAACCAGGTTCAGGTGATATCTCTGGCACCCTCACTTGCAGTGCAGGAGGTTGAAAGCTTTATCACGGCACCCATTGAGGTGGCAGTAGCCAATATTCCCGGTATCATAGAACTCCGCTCCATTTCCCGTTTGGGACTATCCGTAGTAACGGTTGTCTTCGATGATGATATTGACCTTTACTGGGCGCGCCAACAATTGAGCGAACGTTTAAAGGAGGCTGAAGAAGTCATTCCTGCCGGGTTGGCTAAAATTGAACTTGCTCCCCTTTCATCCGGTCTGGGCGAAATTTTCCAGTACAGGCTTGCGGTAGATAAAGGATTGGAGAAGAAATTCAACCCCATGGAGTTGCGAACCTTGCAGGATTGGGTAGTCCGAAGGGAAATGCTTGGAACACCGGGAGTAGCCGATATAAACAGCTATGGTGGCTATGTCAAGCAGTACGAAATCGCCGTCAACCCCGAAAGGCTGAGAGGCATGGACCTTACCTTGACAGACATTTTTACAGCCCTTGAAAAGAACAATGAAAATACCGGCAGCGCCTATATTGATAAAAAACCAAATGCCTATTTCATCCGTGGAATTGGTCTGGTGAAAACTATTGATGACATTGAGAAGATTGTTGTTAAATCAAATGCTTCGGGAATACCCGTTTTGATCAGGGATATCGCAACAGTACAGTACGGCAGTGCTACCCGTTACGGAGCCTTTGTGGTTGATACGACCGAAGCAGTAGGCGGTGTGGTCATGATGCTTAAAGGCGCCAATGCAAATGAGGTCAATAACAATGTCAGCGATCGCATTGCCACAATTCAGAAATCGTTGCCAAAAGGTGTTAAGATCGAACCATTCCTGAATCGTTCTGATTTGGTTGGTCGTGCCATTGGAACTGTCACGAGAAATTTGCTTGAAGGCGCCCTGATTGTCATCTTTATTCTCGTGTTGCTTCTCGGTAATATGCGTGCCGGTCTAATCGTTGCATCGGTAATTCCGCTTGCCATGCTGTTTGCCATTACCATGATGAACCTGTTTGGTGTTTCGGGTAACCTGATGAGTTTGGGTGCCATTGACTTCGGTCTGATTGTTGACGGCGCCGTCATCATCGTAGAGGGAGTTGTACACAGAATCTTTATGAGCAAGCACCACCACCAGGGTGTTGAACGCCTTTCGCAGGAACAGATGGACGAAAATGTTTTCGAATCGGCTAAACGCATGATGAGTTCTGCAACTTTCGGACAAATCATCATCCTGGTTGTTTATCTCCCGATTATCGCCCTGGTTGGCATCGAGGGTAAAATGTTCCGCCCGATGGCGCAAGTCGTGGCTTTTGCTCTTCTTGGAGCAACGATTCTGTCACTGACTTATGTGCCGATGGCTTCAGCCTTGTTCCTGAGTAAAAAAACAGAGCGCAAGCGGAATATTTCAGACAGGTTCATGGATTTTATTCAGAGGATCTTCAATCCGGTGATATTATATGCGCTAAGGAATAAAATCCTGGTATCCGTTTCAGCCATTCTCTTATTTATATCAAGTTTATTCCTGTTTGGAAGTCTGGGAGGAGAATTTATTCCGCAACTAGAAGAGGGAGATTTGGCTGCAGGAGTCATGACTTTGCAGGGTGGATCTCTCTCAAATACTGTGGAGACTGTACAGAAGGCCAATAAAATATTGCTGGCAAATTTTCCTGAAATCATCCATGCTGTGTGCAAAATAGGATCCGGTGAGATTCCTACTGATCCTACTCCAATGGAAACAGGTGACTATATCATTACCCTGAAGCCTAAGCGTGAATGGACATCTGCCAAAACACGCGAAGAACTGGTTTCTAAAATGGAAGAAGCGCTGATTCCGCTTGCCGGAGTGAAATTTGAATTCCAGCAACCCATTCAAATGCGCTTTAACGAATTGCTTTCGGGATCGAAACAGGATATTGCCGTTAAGATTTTTGGTGATGACCTGGATGTACTGGCTGATAAGGCATCTTCGGTTGAAAAAATAATTCAAAATATAGAGGGCGTGGAAGATATCAATGTAGAAAAAATTACCGGACTTGCCCAGGTACAGGTCGATTACAACCGCGACAGACTTGCCCAGTATGGTCTTTCAGTTGGGGATGCCAACCGTGTGTTAAGGTCTGCATTTGCCGGCAGTCAGGCCGGGGTGGTTTATGACGGCGAAAAACGTTTTGGGTTGATCGTCAGGCTGGACAAGGATTACCGGCAAAGCCTCGATGACGTTAAAAACCTCACGGTTGCCCTGCCAAACGGCGGACAAATCCCATTTGAGCAGGTTGCGGATATTTCGATCAGATCAGGTCCTGCCCAGGTTTCAAGGGAAAATACCAAAAGAAGGATCAACATCGGATTCAACGTGCGAGGCCGGGATATTCAAAGTGTCATTAAGGATGTATCAGCTAAAATTGATAAACAGGTGAAACTTCCGGCGGGATACTTTGTCTCTTATGGTGGTCAGTTTAAAAACCTTGAAGCGGCAAAAGCGAGATTGTCAATTGCAGTTCCTGTCGCATTGCTCTTAATTTTCGTACTCCTGTTCTTTACGTTTAATTCTGTGTGGCAAACGCTGCTTATTTTTACTGCAGTTCCCATGTCGGCCATCGGTGGAGTTCTGGCGCTATGGATGCGAAACATGAACTTTTCAATTTCCGCAGGGGTTGGATTTATTGCCCTGTTCGGAGTAGCCGTCCTCAACGGAATTGTTCTGATTGCAGAATTCAACAGGCTTGAAAAGGATGGTATTACAGATTTGAGCGAGCGTGTGCTGAAAGGGTTGCAATCACGTTTACGTCCTGTTATCATGACTGCTTCGGTGGCCTCACTTGGTTTCCTGCCGATGGCAATTTCTACCTCCGCAGGTGCTGAGGTGCAGAAACCGCTGGCAACAGTGGTCATAGGAGGTTTGGTTACTGCTACAATCCTGACTCTTGTTGTACTTCCTGTGTTTTATGTGATTTTCTCTTCAAAAAGGTCACGACGGAAATCCAGTCGGAAATCTTTGACTGTAATTTCGGTCATTTTATTCCTTACCATCGGATTGTCCGGTATTAATCAAGCAAGCGCCCGCGATGCAAGGAGAATCAATCTGCATGATGCAATCCGAATGGCTTTGGACAGTAACCTGAATGTACGTGCAGGAGTTTATTCCGTGGATGTTCAAAGAGCCCTGAAAGGTGCATCATGGGACATTCCGAAAATATCCATCGATGGCCAGTTCGGTCAGTTTAATTCATACTCAAGCGACAACAGTTTTACGGTTACCCAATCATTTGCCTTTCCAACTGTTTACATAAATCAGAACAAACTGGCAGAAGCAAGCGTAAAGAGCAGCGAGTTGCAGTTGAAATCGTCAAGGATCGAAATAGCCACCCGGGTCAAACAGGTATACTGGCAACTGACCTACCTCAATTCAAAATATAAATTGTGGTTGTATCAGGACAGCCTCTATTCAGGGTTCAAGAGGGCCGCTGAACTAAGGGCCAGGGCAGGAGAGACCAACAAACTCGAAATGATCACTGCCAGTTCTCAAAGTCTGGAAATCAAAAATCAGTTGCAGCAAATAAAAGCCGACATCGGAATCTTGAACCGCCAGTTGCAAACTCTACTCAATACCGGCTCTGCGGTTTCTCCGGCAGATACTGTTTTGTTCCGGATCGGATATGTCCCTGCACACGATAGCACCGCTTTGCAAGCAAACCCCGAACTGGAACAAATCAAACAGCAGGTCGAAATTGTGCGCCTTGAAAAAAGACTGGAACAGAGCCGTGCCTTGCCCGATTTCAGCATTGGCTATTTTAGCCAAACCATGCAGGGAACTCAGGATGTGAATGGTGTCCCGCGGACTTTCGGCGTCGGCGACCGGTTCACAGGTGTTCATGCAGGCATTTCTGTTCCATTGTGGTTTTCACCCTTTACCTCAAAAATTAAGGCAGCCAGGGTAAAAGAACAAGTCGCAATCGCCAACGAAGGTTATTATTCCAGTACCCTGAAGGGAAAATACCAATCTTTGCTGGATGAATTTGAGAAATACAGGGAAAGCGTTGAGTATTACGAAAAGCAGGCAGTGCCTGAAGCCGGCATGATCATCGATCAGTCTGTGAGGAGCTACAAGGCTGGCGCCCTGGATTATCTCGACTATGTGCTTAGCCTGAGCAGGGCCTTAAGCATCAAGCAGGCTTATCTCGATGCACTCAACAATTACAACCAGACCATTATCAATATTGAATTCATTACCGGTAAAATATATTAAATCAAAGAAATATGTCAAAGCAAAATATCATTTACCTGGCAATTGCCTGCCTCTTCGTCTGCACAGTTGTTTCTTGCGGTGGCGGTACGAAGGGTAAAACTGAAACAAAAACAGAGGAAGTAATTCCCGACGACATTGTTGAACTTCGTTCCGATCAGGTGAAACTGGCCAATATCGTCACAGGGACCGTTGAATTGCGGTCTTTGAGCGGAACACTCAAAGTCAACGGGATTGTAAACGCTGCTCCGCAGAACCTTGCAACGATATGCGCTCCCATGAGCGGTTTTGTCAAAAGTACGAGTCTGATGCCCGGCAATGCAGTTGCCAGGGGCCAGGTTCTGGTAGTGATCGAAAACCAGGAATTCGTTGATATTCAGCAGAATTATCTGGAAGCCAGGAACAAGCTTGAATTCGCCGAGGCGGATTTTAAAAGGCATAGCTCCTTGTTCAAGGACGATGTTTATTCCGAACAAAACGTTCAGCAGGTCACTACGGAATACAAAAACCTCAAAGCACAGGTTAACGCGCTGAAACAAAAGCTTGTACTTATCAGTATAAATCCAGACAACCTGCAGGAAGACAACATCAGCCGGTCCATCTCGCTGGTATCGCCCATTACGGGTTATGTCGAAGCTGTGAATGTAAACCTGGGAAAATATGTTACTCCTACCGATGTGATGTTCAAAATTGTCAACAACGACAAGCTTTTTCTTGAACTTACCCTGTTTGAGAAGGATGCCAACAAGGTTGCCAGAGATCAGAAAATCAGGTTCTTTATCAACAATGAGACAGAAACACACGAGGCGATCGTAACCCAGACGGGACAGTCAGTCAATGCCGATAAAACTTATAAAGTTTATGCGAGCGTGACGGGCGTTTGCAAAAATGTCCTTCCGGGGATGTATGTCAATGCAATCATAGAAACGGCGGGTAGTCAGGTTACTGCCTTGCCATCGGAGGCGGTGGTAAGTTTTGATGACAAGGATTTTATTTTCGTCTTTGACAAAAACAAGGTGGAAGGCGGAAAACCATTTACCGAATACCGGATCATCGAGGTCAAAAAAGGGGTGACAGATGGTGGTTATACCGAAGTTGGACTGCCCGAAGGATTTGACATTAACAGTGCGAAAGTGGTTTTAAAAGGAGCATATACTTTGCTTTCAGCCAAGAAGAACGCGGGTGAAATGGCATGTTGAAGAAGTGCCTAAACTGCCTAGAGTGCCTAAAGTGCCTAGAATTTGGGACTCCGGAATAATATTCATTGCAGCGAAGTACTTTAGGCACTCTAGGCACTTTAGTTCACTTTAGGCACTCTAAAAACTGGAAGAATGGAACATACACACAATCATGATTTTAATTCGGGCCATGCCCTGAAAACCGGCATTGTCCTGAACCTTGTATTCATCATGGTGGAGGTCTTCTATGGGATAATGTCGAATTCGACGGCCTTGCTTGCCGATGCCGGCCACAATTTTGGCGACGTTCTGGCATTGGGATTTTCCTGGTTTGCCATTCATCTGTCGGACCGAAAACCCACGCTGAAGTTTACCTACGGTTTGCGGCGTTCTACCATCCTTGTGGCGTTGCTGAATACGGTTTTTCTGCTCGCTGCCGTTGTTTTTATCCTGATGGAAACGATTTCCAGACTGAGGAATCCTTTGGAGATTCATGCAACAAGTGTGATAGCGGTTGCCACCGCGGGAATCGTTGTCAATGGCTTCACAGCCTGGTTGTTTGTAAGAGGGGAGAAGCACGACCTGAATATCAGGAGCGCTTTCGTTCATTTCTTTGCCGATGCGCTGGTCTCGCTGGGTGTCGTGGTCGGAGGTATTGTAATTGCCCTGACAGGATACTTCATGATAGATTCTCTGATTTCCTTTGCCATTGTTGCCGTCATCCTTTACAGCGCCTACCATTTGTTGATTGATTCAATAAATCTGTCACTGGATGCAGTTCCTGAAAACATCAATATCCAGTCAATCCGCCAATACCTTGAAAATCTAGCGGAAGTAGATGGCATCCACGATTTGCATATCTGGGCGTTGAGTACCTCAGAAGTAGCCCTGACAGTTCATGTCGTCACCAACATTCAGACAAATTCTGCTTTTATTTCTTCCATCCGGGATCACCTGAACCAACAGTTTCAAATCGGACATTCGACCATCCAGGTAGAATTCGAGAACTCGGAACCCTGCAGTACCAGTTGTTAGATCAGATTTCCGGATCGATAAACCTGAATCCTATCCCTCGGACGGTCTCTAAAAAATTACCTTCCAGATATTCAGTCAGTTTTTTGCGAAGGTTCTTTATGTGTACATCAATGTAATTTGAATTGTAGTTTTCCTCGAAGATGTCTCCCCAAATATGCTCTGAAATCTGGAGTCGGGTGGTCACTTTGTTCTTGTTTAACACGAGAAAACTGAAGATGTCATATTCTTTTTTGGTCAACGGGATCTCTTCCGCACCATAAAAAACTTTGCGCTTATTAAAATTGATTTCCAGGCTTCCAATCCGAATCACGTTTCCCTTAAGACCATGTTTCCTTCGGGTGACTGCCAGAATTCTTGACTTCAGTTCAATCAGCGAAAATGGTTTGGAGAGATAGTCGTCGGCTCCAAGGTCCAAACCCATTATCCTGTCTTCAAGGGCCGTGCGTGCAGAAATGATGATTACTGAGGCTTCACTCTTGTTTTTAATTGCCTCTTTCAACAGGTCGATGCCTTCATAATCAGGCAAACCAAGATCGAGCAATATCATATCATATTCATTCGAAAATATCTTGTCTGAGGCGATTCGTCCGGTATGAGCTTCATCGCATTTGAAACCCTCTTTTTCCAGAAATCTTCGAATCTCATCCGAAAGGGAAATCTCATCTTCAACAATTAATAGATTCATTTGTATATAATATATATGATAGGGATAAAACGACCCGAAATTATCAATATCTTGTTCAATATAAAAACAGAGGATACCATTCAAATCAAAATGATGTTAATTAATCGATTATGAGGCTGGAATTAAAACTTGCTTTGATCAGTGCCATCTCAAAGATTGTCATTTTTTTGATTCTGTTTATTCTTGTCGAACAGATGATCGATACACTAGCTCGAAGCCATACTGACAGGGATCTGTTAAAAATGAAGGACAAGACAATGGCTACAGTCGCGAAAATTGGCATTAAAAGTTATCTCGATGCAGAAAAGGACAGCGCTTTCGCGAGTTACAACATTTTAAAGGATGAATTTATTTCTATCACGGTAGACCCAGACGGCAAGGCTGAGCCCTCAAAATTTTCGCAGGAAGCACGAATCATTGAGGAAGAAGAATTCGATTACAGGATACTAAACTGTAATTTTGAATCGAACAACCAGTTGTATGCCCTGGAAATAGGGAAGAACATGCAGATGATCTATAATTTGGACAGAACATTAAAAAACATTTCAATTTCTATTATCCTGATTGTTTTGTTCGTCACCACGCTGTTCGACCTTGGTATATTTAAATACCTGCTGCATCCATTGAATCAGATGATTATTCCTAAATTGAAGACTGTTGTCAATCCCGAAACATTTAGCTACTCGGAGATCGCATCCACTACTTCCGACTTTGTTTATCTGAATACTACCATCAACGAATTGATGCACAAAGTCAACGATATCCTCAAAAACCAGAAAAAATTTATAGGGGATGTCTCACATGAACTTTTTACCCCCATTTCAGTAATGCAGTCTAAACTTGATAATTTACTGGTTTCTGAGAAACTGCCGGCCAAAACTGTAAAACTGATTTTGGATCAGCAAAAGCAATTGGTTCGTTTGCAGCACATCATCAAGGCCTTGTTGCTAATCTCCAGAATAGAGAATGACCAATATGATAAAAAAGACACATTCAGCCTTCACGAACTGGTCAATGAGATTATTACCAACATTGAAGAAAGGGCTCAGATTAGAAATGTCTCAATTAGAAACAGAATTCCTCATCCGGTTATGCTGAATGATGTCAATAAGTATTTAATCTATATTCTCCTGTTCAATCTTGTCAGCAACGCTATCAAATACAATCGTGAAGGAGGAGAGGTCTTCATCCGTCATTATTTCAGTGATTCTGCTTCTTACATTCTGGTTGAAGACACAGGAATAGGAATAGAACCTGAAAACATACCTTTGATCTTTAACCGTTTCAAGAGAGTAGATTCAGCTGAAGGCGAAGGAAATGGATTGGGATTATCCATTGTAAGCAGTATTGCCGCTTTTCACGATGCAAAAATTGAGGTGAGTTCAGAACCGGGCAAAGGGTCAGTTTTCACAATTAATTTTCCATTAAAAGATTTTTATTTATAATCATTCTAAACTTTTTATTCATTCTTCCGTAACAGAGTATAATTAACGGAAAAATTAATTTAACACAAATTAGAATGAGAAAATTAGTGATGCTTTTGAGTTTTGCCCTTGTTATTGGAGTATTTACAGCAAATGCTCAGGGAAAAGTCGTTGTTGCAAAGAAAGATACAACAAAAACTGCCACGGCAAAGCCTGCGGCCAAGCCGAGCCCAAAACCGGCCAAGGTGGCCCCGGCACCTACAGCAGTTGCAGCTCCAAAGTCAGCAATGCCGATCAACAAATAATATGTATACACTCAAAAAAAAACGCGGCCTTTCATCCGCGTTTTTTTTGGTTATTTTCTGAATCTTTATGTCCGGAGTTGAGAATCTCTGATTCTGTATGTTTATATAATAAATTGTTCTATTTCTTCATGATTCCTTCATGAAAGTAGATTTACATTTGTCTTGTAAACAATCATTAAAAAGAATTTCAAGATGAAAAAATTAGCTATGTTATTAAGTTTCGCTCTGATTTTGGGCGTAGTTACAGCGAATGCTCAGGACAAAAAACCAGAGGTTAAAAAAGCCCCTGCGAAAACGACAGTCGCTAAACCTGCCGCCAAACCTGCTGCTGCTCCTGCCGCTAAAACAGCTGCTGCTCCTGCTGCCAAACCTGCCGCCAAACCAGCTGCTGCTCCTGCTGCCAAAGCTGCTGCCAAACCAGCTGCTGCTCCTGCTGCCAAAGCTGCTGCGAAACCCGCTGCCAAAGCTGCTGCGAAACCAGCCGCAAAGCCAGTTGATAAAAAGTAAAAAAGCAAAACACGCTTTCAATAAAAAACCGCGGGAACTTCCTGCGGTTTTTTTATTAGACTTTTCCAAAGTTGAATCCTTTGTTCATTAATTGGTCAAAAGATTAAACTCTGGAAAAGTCTTTAATATTTTAAAAATTGTCTGCCTTCCTGTATGCTTCGATCAAAGCGAGTTCACCCTCCTTGTCTTTGATGCTCCGGCCGTGTTCCATGCATAGGACGTCATCGTATCCTTTGCTTTGGATAAATTTGAAAATATTGTTGAAATTAATTTCACCTGTACCCGGCTCTTTTCTTCCGGGATTGTCCCCAAGATGAAAGGCAGCGATCTCACTCCAGTAGGTTTCGATGTTGGGAATCAGGTTTCCTTCGGTGATCTGCTGGTGGTACAAGTCATCCACAATTTTACAGGCCGGACTGTTTACGGCTCTGCAGATAGCATAAGTCTGCGCCATACCCGTCAGGAACAGACCCGGATGGTCCCTTTTGTTGAGCGGTTCAAGAACTATGGTGAGGCCTCCCTTGAAGGCAATTTCGCTTAGTTCCCGCATGATGTCGATCACGTTGGCTGTCTGGAATCCCCAATCCGTATGCTCGTTGTATCTCCCCGGAACCATCAGCGCCCATTTTATACCGGCTCGCTGACATACCTCAACACCAGCCTTTACTTTATCCACAAGCATCTGTCTGACCTCATTGTCTTTCAGCACCATCGTTTCCTTGCTGAAGTCTGCATAAAGGACAAATGGCCCAAGTTTCATGTTTAACCGTGCAATTTCGGCAGAAATTTTGTCCTGGAGCTCAACAGGCTTTCCCATGAATCCATTATCGAACATGGCCCTGAATCCCTGGTCGTGACAGAATTTAATCTGATCAATCGGGTCTTTCCCGGCCAATTCGTTGAAAGTGCCGAAACCGGGCGCATACCTCAGTTTGAAGAATGCACTATTGGAGGGTTTCACATCCTGTACCTCGCTGGCGCCAAAAACGGATGTCCCGACTCCGGTCAGGGCGGCAACAGCCGCCGATTTCTGTATGAAGTTTCTTCTAAGCATGGAATGATAGTTATTCTGGATTTATTAATAGTTATGCCTCTACACCAATAAAAAAGAAGTGTGCCCGTGATTTTCCCGAAATGAATGGAAACAGAAAATTAATACATATCCTCCTTGGGTACAATGATCCACATGACAATGTAGGCCAGAATGCCCGTACCTGCAAACACCGCAGCGAACGCAAAAATAAGCCTGATCAGGGTAGCGTCAATGTCAAAATACTTTGCCAGACCCCCGCAGACACCTCCTACCATTTTGTCTGTCAGCGAACGTTTTAATCTTTTTGGGGAAATAGGATCGATGATGTCCATGATTATTAGTTTTGAGTTATAAGTTAAAGGTTACAAGTTTAAAGTTACACGATAAGAAAAGATTGATCCTTGGCGTTTTCACATTGTCGAATTGTCGAATCAGCTAATCAGCTAATCAGCATTTTCTTCGTCCAATTTGTCCAGTTCCTCTTCATATTCGAGTTCCAGTTCCATGAATTCTTCTGCCTGATCCAGCAACTCGGCCCTCAGTTCGGCACTTTGAGGCTCTTCGTCGATCCAGTGTATTTCCTGATCAACATTGAATCCTTCCAGGTCACACCCGACTATGAATCTTGGCTCTTCGGTATGAATGATAAAAATGGTGTCGGGAAGCACCTGGGAATTATCTGCCAATAAAAATTTTGGAAGCATAGCGTAATTTTTTTGATTTGTGAATCTCTGGTTGGATTGTACTTCAAATATAATTCAATTTTTCATGAGATGCAACCCTGGTAGATCATCATTTGTGGTTAAACAAAATATTACACAGAGGCACACAGAGAAGCAGAGAAATTCACAGAGAAAATTTCATTACACAGAGGCATAATTATAATATGAATGAGATTGTGGTTGCAAAAGTTATTGATGCCCGATGAAAATTCGTCAGAGGAAAAAAAGGAGTTACACAGAGGAAGAAAATCGGAGACGATTTTCTTCACTTCGACTTTTATCTTTGTGCTCTTCTCCCGAAATATTGGGACAATTATTGCTTCTCTCCGTTTCTCTGTTAAATATTTTTTCCTCTGTGTAACTCTCCCGAAGTATCGGGACAAGTTGTGCTTCTCTGTGTACCTCTGTGTACCTTTTTAACACGTGTGGATTTTTGTGAAAGCTGACATATTATCATGGATATGAGGTAATTATGACTTTTTGTCAGATTGATTCAGTCTGAAAATTGCCATTTTGTCGGTTGGAAAAATCGGTGATTCTGAAATAAATTGATTTTTAGGAAGATACATTTCTTCCTCCAATTCTGGCATAAGGATTGAATGGAAAAGGATGTATTGCAATCGTGTGATACATAAATTTAAAAGTATAACTAAATAATAGGAGGAATTTAAAATGACACTTATCAGAACTTCAGACAGATTGTATCCTGCTTTATTCAACAATTTATTTGGCAGGGAATTTTTGGATTGGAACAATGCCGGATTTTCAGCCGACAATACGACGCTTCCCGCAGTAAACATTTTGGAGAATGCCGATCACATCCAGATTGAGGTAGCTGCTCCAGGGATGAAAAAAGAAGATTTCAAAGTGGATCTCGACAACAACAGGTTGACAGTCTCAGTCGAAAAGGAAGAAGAAAAGAATGAGACCAACGATCGCTTTGCCCGCCGTGAATTTTGCTACAGCTCATTCCGCAGGCAGTTCAACATTCCGGTAGAGACCATCAATGGAGATCAGATCCAGGCTTCCTACAAGGATGGTATCCTGTTGCTGACACTTCCCAAAAGGGAGGAATTGAAGCCGAAACCGGCAAGAGCCATTGAAATTAATTGATTTCAGAATTTAGGCACCTCAAAATTTATTTTAACCGCAAAGAACACAGAGAAGGCGCAAAGGACCGCAAAGTTAAATGTCAATCAATCAGACTTTGCGAACTCTGCGAGAAATCTCAGCGATCTTTGCGGTTAATTTTTTTCTGTAGTTAGATCAGTCTCATCTTTTGTATGCAATAATTCTGGCACAGCGACTTTGAGACCGGAATCCGTATATTTGCAAAAAAAATCAGTCTTGCATGTTTGATTCCCCGACCATATGTGCTATTTCTACGCCTGCCGGTATTGGCGGTATTGCCGTCATACGCCTGTCGGGTGCGGAGGCCATACAGATCGCAGACACTGTATTCCACTCACCGGTCAAAGGTAAGTTCCTCAGCGAACAGGTTGCCAATACCCTGCATTTTGGTTTCATTCTAAAGGGAAAAGAAACGCTGGACGAAGTAGTGGTCGGTCTGTTTCGGGCCCCTCACTCCTATACCGGCGAGGATGTGGTTGAAATTTCCTGTCATGGGTCTCTTTTCGTGCAACAACAGATTCTACAATTACTTATCGATCAGGGAGCCATTTTGGCGCAACCCGGCGAATTTACCCAGCGGGCTTTCCTGAACGGCAAAATGGACCTTTCCCAGGCCGAGGCAGTGGCCGACCTGATCGCATCCGGGAATTCGGCCGCACACCGTGTAGCCATGAACCAGATGAGGGGCGGATTCTCCTCCGAAATCAAAATGCTGCGCGACCAGTTGCTCCATTTTACCTCTTTGGTCGAACTCGAACTCGATTTCAGCGAGGAGGATGTTGAGTTTGCCGACCGAACACAACTCATTGCGCTTTCCCGAAAGGTTGAATCCCTGATCAAAAAGCTGACAGATTCTTTCCGTCTGGGCAATGTGATCAAGAATGGCATTCCCGTTGCCATCGTAGGGGAGACCAACGTCGGCAAATCGACCCTGCTCAACGCCCTGCTCAACGAAGAAAAGGCCATCGTCTCCGATATCCATGGTACCACCCGCGATGTGATTGAGGATACCGTCAACCTCAATGGTGTTCTTTTCAGGTTTTTCGATACAGCCGGACTGCGTCAAACTACCGAACCCATCGAAAGCATGGGTATCGAACGCTCCTACCAGAAACTGGAACAGGCATCTATTGTTTTGCTGGTATTGGATGTCACTTCACCCTTAGATTCCATCCTTACCAGGATTGCTGCAATCAGGAAGATGGTAACGAGTCAAAAATTGATCCTGGTGGCCAATAAATCTGATTTGGCAACGGAGGAGACCCGGTATAACCTTTCCGAGGTTAAGCTCACAAAGAATGAATCGCTTGTTTTTATTGCCGCGAAGTCAAAGGATAACCTCGCTGCCCTGATCCGGGAGATGCAGAGCGCCGTTTCGCTGGAAAAAGTGCAGTCTGAGGATGTCATCGTCACCAACATTCGCCATTACGAGGCGCTGACCAAAGCGCAGGAGGCCATCGGGCGCACCATCGCCGGACTCGAATCCAATATCTCAGGTGAATTTCTTTCTCAGGATATCCGCGAATGCTTGTTTTACCTGGGTTCCATCACAGGCCAGATCACAACCGACGAGGTGTTGGGGAACATCTTCAAGCATTTTTGCATCGGAAAGTAAGTGTACTTGGTTAGAAAAAACTGAAAATTAAGGTATTGCAGCCAATTACGTCAAATATTCTTTTGATATTCTGTAGAGATTGGTTAACGTTAATAATATTCAAGATTGTTTCTTAATAACTTCCTGTTTCGGAACTCCTATGTGATGTGCCACTTCGGTAAGTATGGCATTCAGTGTTCCAACTTTAATCGGATTGTGGTTGGGGATGGTTATATGATGTGGTCCGTTTTGTTGTGTGGTTAGCCGGATATGGCTTCCGGTTTACCGGGTTGGTTCATATCCAAACTTTAGAAGTACTTTGATGAGATTTGAAGCATCAATATCCCGTGGCAGTCTCATAATGTGAATGTTTCTTCACGGGTTACATGTAAATGAACATACATAGGCATTTCTTCTTCAACAAAATGGCAACGCACGGCATCTGAAATCATGCTTCGAAGTTCTTCTATCGTTTCACCTTGGGTAACAATGGATTGATTGACCGCTCTGGCAAAATAGCCGCCATCCTGCGATTCTTCAACGATAAAAACGATCTCTTTCATATTTCTCAGATTTAATGCAAAAATAATCAATTCACACAATATATTATTTTACTACTCTGAACACCACTTTCCCGCATCCCACTCTTCCATGGTCGGAAATTCCTTCCACTTCCACCACAAAAGCGGACAGCACGGTTCCGGCTGTTACGGTAAATTCGAACTGACCCGTTGCATCCACCGTTTGTTCGGGGATCCAGGCCAGCGTTGTTCGGGTGTCGCGTTTTGGATTGGAGGGTGCCGGCGCGAAAACTGTCGGGACACGATATCCCTGTTCGTACCTTTCTTTGGAATCACCACCGGTAGAGGTTTCCTTCAGGGTGGCTTTTTTCTGGAATATTTCAATAAGCCCTACCGAATTCAAACCGGTATATCGCTGAATGTCCATGGCGTTGGTCGAAACATTGATATGGTCAACTTCAGAAGGATTGATTCCCGACAATTGTGCAATATCCGTTCCCAGCATCTGTCCGTCCAAAACAATTAACGCGCCCCCCTGGTAGTTGAGGGAGTTTTCGCTTCCTACAAAAACGATCATGTTGTTCTGGATCTTGTAAGGCTTGAGGGTCTTGATTACTTCCAGGATACTCGTGGCAGATTCAAACATTCTTCTTTGGTTTTCAAGTGCAACAGAATTCTGCGTGTTGACTTTAGGTGGCTTTTGAAAGAGCCCTTCATTGTTGGCAAAGTAGTTCGGATCAGTGACTCCGGATTTTGTCATCAACCGGTATCTCTGCGCATAACCGGCAATAAAATCTGACAGTTGTGTATCCTTGTTTTTATCAGGATCCGCTTTTAGGGAAGATTTTTCAATAGAGGAAACTGCTGGATTAAAATTCTTTATGGTTGTCCAATTGAAGTTTTTCATTTTATTGGTAATCAAGTAAACATCCAGCAGAATGGATTGGCTGATTTTGCCCTTGAGGGCTGCCGATACCAGCGAAAAGGGATTTTCAAGTTCAGAACTGATCAGCAAGGACTCATCGATTTTTGGTTTATTGGCTTCTGTCCGGTATTGATCGGCAACAGTGATACTTATGTTGCCCGAGACAGGCTGGTTCTTTTCGTCAGTCAGGCGCACTTTGACTTTCATGCTTTCTCCGGTTGTCAAACTGTTTTTCTCCGGGACTATTTCCATCTTGAGTTCATGCTTCTTGTCCACAAAAACGATTCTTTCTGCCAACAAATCTCCGGTGGCTGAGAATGCGGAAAGCAGATTGATTCCATGCGGAATGGAATCCACAGGTATTTTAATCCTGCCACTCTGGTTGATATCCAGGTCGGCTGCCCATGACAGATTGCTTCCCTGTGTCATAGTTAAGGCGATGGTGTGCTTCTGTTTATCCGCGAAAACAAGATTGGCGGAAATGAACTGGGCATCATTTTTTACTACTGAAAGAAAAAGTCCGCTTGGATTTGGATCCGGAAGCTGGAAAGTCTGGTTTTGTCCGGTTGTCCCGGTAAGCACAAGTTTGAATTTTTGATTTCCGGGATTGCTTAAAGTAAACATCCCCAATCCGCGATCAATGGTTCTTACCTGGGTAATACTCTCCCCATCCTGATTTTTAATTTCTCCCGCCACATCGACGGGTAAACCCCATTTATTATAAGCTGTGAATCCAATTTTAGTCAGTATTCCGGGTATGAGATAGCCTCCTTCAGGATAAAACCTGATTTGTATGGGATCAAGGCTGGAAGGAAGGAAATGCTCACTGAGCGATTCTTCCCTGTTCGCGCTTAACTCCATGAGAAACGGCTCCCCGTTTGTTTTGGCCGGAAGTGTAAAAGGAATTGTTAATTGCCCTTTGTCGTTGGTTTTAAGTTTTCCCTTATCGAGTATTTCGGCACCGTTCATTAATTGGTAGCGTACCCAGCTGCTTTTTTGGATTTCCCCTGTTAAGTCCCTTGCAACAAAATTGAATTCGTTCTTTTGTCCGGATACGGAGATGCTGTCTTTCAACCTTGTTTCAATGATCCATTTATTGTTGTAATCCGGATCGATGCGAAGCATATTGACTGAGATATCCGCGGGATTCTGTGAGGCTGAAGTGTATACGCACAAAAAATAATTGCCTTTTGTGAGCTCCTTTGGCAAGGTAAGGTCACAGCGTGCTGAACCATTGGTAAGTTTGAATATTTGCTGGATTTCAGACTTCCCCTTAGCATCATAAAATTTGGCTACGAGTTCTTTGTTGCCTTTTTGCGAGGGTTGCAGGAACCCATCAGTGACAAATGCTCGGAACCAGATTGTCTCACCGGGTTTATAGCTGATTTTATCCGTAGTAACAAAAACCTTCTCAATCGGATGTTGGTCAAAAAAACTGACCATTTTTCTGTTTAATTGAGGAATGGTTCCCTGATCCTGGGCAGAAAGAGCTAATCCGGCCGAAACTAGCATGGCAAGCAGGTAAAAGATTTTCATTTTGATGGTTTTATGGGTGGATGATCCAGTGCAACTATCAAAAGTACAAATCTTCCCTGAGAAAACACGCCCAATTATTTCACTCGTCCAACTTTATGCCCGAAGGTTGCATAGTACAGGATGTAGCAATAAATAGGGATCACGATCCAGTAGGCGATCAAAGGGGAACTGATATCTGCCAGCTTGCCATACAAAAGCGGCACAACTGCAGCTCCTGAAATGGCCATCACCATCATGGAAGAACCGGTCTTGGTAAACCGCCCAAGCTTGGTTATGGCCAGTGGCCAGATGGAGGGCCACATCAGCGAGTTAGCCAGGCCGAGAAATGCGATAAACATGACGGAGACAAACCCGGTGGTAAGGATAGCCAATAAGGCAAATGCCAGTCCCATCACAGAAGAAATGATCAGCACATTCTTTTGTTCAATGTATTTTGGAATGACGATGATTCCAATAATATACCCGACCAGCATTGCGAAAATGGTGAAGGAGGAAAAGAATCTTGCCGTTTCGATCGGGATGTTTAGATACACTCCATAACTGATGATCGTGTTGCCTGCAATGACTTCGACACCGGTGTACAGAAAGATGGCCAGGACTCCGAGTAGCAGATGGGGAAACTGGAATATATTCGTTTTCAAGGGGCCTTCGGTAGCTTCAACAGCATTCTCCTCCTCGTGGTCAATATCGGGCAGATTTGAGTAATAGAGAAAGAGAGCAAGTAACAGAAGTGCTGCCATGATAAAGAGATAGGGTACAATCACCCTTGCTGCAAGCAGGTTCAGTTCCAAATTCTTTTGATCTGCGGCCATGGTTTTGATCTTCTCCACAATTTCATCCGCACCATCGAGGGTAATGAATCCTAAAATGGCAGGAGCCAATACCCCGGCAATACCATTGCAGATACCCATGATGCTGATGCGTTTGGCAGCGCTTTCGATTGGTCCAAGGATGGTTACATATGGATTTGATGCGGTTTGCAGCAACGCCATTCCGGCACCCTGAATAAACAAACCCGTTAAAAACAGACCGTACGTTCGGGTTAGCGCTGCCGGAACAAACAAAAGAGAGCCAATTGCCATGGTGACCAAACCTGTTATCATTCCTTTTTTATAACCGGTATGGCTCAGCAACCATCCTGCCGGAACAGACATGAAGAAATAGGCGATGTAAAATGCAAAGGCGACCAGATAGGATTGGAAATTGGATAATTCACAGGCGATCTTCAGGTAGGGGACCAATACTGCACTCAGCCATGTGATAAAACCAAAGACGAAAAACAGGATGCCGATAATGACAATCGGACTGAAACTGTCTTTATTCAGTTTGAATTTGCTCATAGTAGTAGTTGAAAAATGAAGCCGAAAAATAAGAAAAATTGGCATTGTTTCTATTGGATGTCTTTTAACATGGGTAAATGCTTTGATTACCCGGATTATGAGATTAATTCTGAGATAGAAAGAGAATTTTATTTGGTTATTTACTTTGTGTCCATTTATTGGGAACCTTTGAGTCCTTGGTGGTAAAACGTTAATAGATAACAACGAAGGACGCTAAGAGTGGATTCTTCCAAATATGATCCGAAAGAAATGGTACTGCCTATGACCATACCTGGAATTTGTCAAATAAATTACATCGATTTTTGATGTATTGTCATGGCCTTTTCACAGCCATATCAAATTCTAAATAAATTGTATTACTAAAAAAAACATAGTTTGAAACATGATTCTCTGGTTAATCTAGCGGTGACTTAATCCCGATTATCAAATGCTTGAGAAGATTTTTTTTAATGGAGCAAATTGCAGGTTTTAGCCAAATAGAGGAAATGTGAGATATTGATGTTATTTGGAAAGTTCTTATCCCCTCGATCATTTCCTTTATGTCGAATGATGTTTTTGAAATCTTGATTTTCCTGATATGCGTACGCGTCTGTAAGTGAATTACTTACAAATGCAAAAGTAAGTCAATATGGGATAAGTTGTTTAATCTCAGATTATTATTCATGCCGCTCAAATAAATGCAGAAAAATAATGGAATTTGTGTCTACGACATTCGTTAAATAGTTCTATATTGTGCCTAAGCCTTCAGTTTGAATAGCAAATTTACCCCAATATAGCCGGATGAAAACCAGGAACAAAACAAAAGATGTACTTCCCCTTGAGAAGACAGCAGTAAAAGAAACCTTGGATTCTTTGAGCGTTTTGCATAAACAGGAAAATCAGGAGTTGAAAAGACTGGAGTCATTGCTAGGTACACGAGAAAAAGAATTGAATTGTTATAAACGGATTTCTGAGATTACTAATAATCCTTTGTTTACAATCCATGAGGTTCTGAAGGAAATCGTTGCGATGATTCCTGATGTCTTGCAATTCCCTGCCTTAACGGCAGTGTCTGTTTGTGTAGATGATCTGATCTGCCACTCTGATAATTTTGCGCATACCAACTGGTCAATTACGAAGGATTTGATTTTTTTTGGAGAAAATGGCGGGTACATTGAGGTAAATTATTTGAGGAGTGAACTTTTTAATCCAGAAAAACCCTTTTTAAATGAAGAGGAAGACATGTTGCATGCAATTGCGCGGCAGCTCAGCAATTTAATTGAACGGAGCCGGGCAACTGAGACTTTCGTGGAAAGTGAAAAGAATTACCGCTACCTGATCGAAAACATCAATGATGTAATTCTTGAGATAGACACCAAAGGCATAATTACCTATATCAGTCCTTCGATACAAAACCTGGTTGGATTTTCACAGGATGAACTTATAGGTAAATCCTTTCTTCAATTTACAGGTGAGAATGCAGAATATTTGGCTCAAAGATTTGTTGAACTTTCATTAAGTGGTGAAATTGAACGGGAATATAAGATCGTAGCAAAGGACGGCAAACCTCACTGGATCAGGTTCTCTACAAAAGCCAGGATGAAAGATGGTGTATTCATGGGTGGAATCGGAACGCTGGTTGATATTTCGGATAGAAAGGAGATGGAGCATGCCCTGCAAAAGAATGAAGAGCTGTTTCGAAATTTGGTGGAAACAATCGATGAAGTCATTTATGAAATGGCAGGTGATGGTACAATCAGTTACATAAGTCCGGTCGTTGAGAATATTTTAGGTTTTAGGAATGTTGAACTTATAGGGAAAAATATTTTCGATTTCGTATATGAAGCTGACAAGCCAACGCTTAAGAATAAATTATTGACAAATACAAAAGAAAATTTGTCGCAGCATCAAGAATACCGTTTTATTACAAAATCTGGCGAAATCAAATGGTTACGTAAATCAATTAAAGTCATTGACCAGGATGGTTATCAGGTGCATACAATTGGAACGCTGATCGATATCAATGAACAGAAAAAATTCGAAATAGAACTTCAAAAGAGTGAAGACTTGTACCGGTCCATACTAATTGCATCGCCCGATGTTATTACTATTACAGATTTGGAAGGACGAATACAGTTCTCGTCTCCAAATATGGAATTGATGTTTGGAATGGAACATCATGATGATGTTATAAACCACCACCTAATTGAGTATATAGCTGAAAGTGATCAATCCAGGGCTATTTCGAATTTGGCGAAAATGTTCAGAGGCGAATATTTCGGGTCAGCACAGTACAAAGGTCTCAGGCGCGATGGCAGCACATTCGATATTGAGGTAAACGGACAATTTATCAGACGTGCAGATGGCCAGTCGAAAGGTATGGTGTTTATCACCAGAGACATTTCAAGAAGGATGTTTATAGAAGCAAAGCTCAGGAGAAGCGAAGAAAATTTCCGTCATTTGGTAGAAACAGTGAATGACGCTATTTACGAAATAACCAGCGAAGGAATCATCAATTATGTGAGCCCTTCGATTGAGAAAATATTGGGTTATACTCCTGAGGAATTGATCCGGACCAATCTTTTCAATTACTTGGTTCCTGAAGATAAACCCATGATTTATGAGGCTTTGTCAACTCTTGGTCAGGTCGATTATTTAAATGTTGAATTCAGGGTTTTCTCAAATGATGGGCAATCCAGATGGGTGAGTTCTTCAACCACACCCATTTTGAAAGAAGGCAAAGTCATCGGTGTTACCGGTTCTATGACCAACATTAATGATAGAAAACTGGCTGAAAATGAGCTCCGTAAGCTTTCTAGAGCGGTCGAACAAAGTCCTGTCAGTATCGTTATTACCAACCTGAAAGGCAATATCGAATACGCCAATCCAAAGGTTTTTGAAGCAACAGGTTATTCGGAGGATGAGTTGATTGGTCAAAATACGCGTATTTTAAAATCAGGCGAAACGGGCAATGAAGAATATGCTCATCTCTGGGATTCAATATCGGCTGGTAATCACTGGCATGGCATATTTCACAACAAGAAGAAAGATGGAACCTTGTACTGGGAATCAGCTGTAATCTCACCAATTTTGGACTCGGCAGGAAAGATAACCCATTACCTGGCCGTCAAGGAAGATATCACGGAACGTATGCTTGCATTGGAGGAATTGAAGCAAAGTGAAGAGCGATACAAATCAATTTTCCAGAAGAATCATTCGGTCATGATCATTGTGGACCCTGAAACGGGCGAGATTAAAGACGCCAATTCATCTGCCTGTAATTATTATAAATATACCTACGAGGAATTGCGTAGAAAAAATATTTCCGAAATCAATTTGCTCTCAAAAAGTGAGATACACCGGGAGATGCAATCAGCAAAGGCGGAAAAGCGAAGCAATTTCATATTTAAGCATCTTTTAGGCAATGGTGAGATACGTGATGTGGAAGTATATTCATGTCCGATAAAATTTGGAGGTACGCCTTTGCTATACTCCATTATTCATGACATTACTGACCGAAAGATTGCAGAAAACGCCTTGATAAAACGAGAGGCCGAGTTGAACGAAGCACAAAAAATTGCTCAGATGTGCAGTTGGGAGTTGGAAACAGAATCCGGTATTCTTAACTGGTCGGAGAATTATTACAAAATTATGGGGGTTCCGGAAGGAACAGAAATGAAGACTAAATACTTTTTGGACAGGGTTCATCCGAAAGATTTACCAATAGTAGATATAAAGTACCTCGAAATGATCAAGACTCACAAGTCTGTTGAGTATGATATCAGGGTTCTGATGCCGGATCAGCACTATAGTTGGGTACAAAACAATATCGTACCTGAGTTCAAGGATGATAAGCTTGTCAGGCTGAGAGGTGTGAATATTGATGTTTCGGGAAAATAAGCAGATGAGGAAAAAATAAGAAAACAGAATGAACGGCTCAATGCAATCATCATGGCCATTCCGGATCTGATTTTTGTGTTGACAAAAGAGGGTAATTACAAGGAATTTTTCGCCGCTGATCCTACGAAATTATTGATTCCCATGGAGAAAATTATTGGGAGTAATATTCGGGAGGTCTTCAACAATGAGTTGGCGATTCTTTTCCAGGACAAAATCAGTAAAGTATTGTTTTTTAAAGAACCAACCACGGTAACCTATGCAGTGAGTCTGCCAGAATCAGCCAGTTCCCATTTTGAGGCCAGGATTGTACCTCTGGATGATGATAGGGTGTTGGTTTTAAGCAGGGATGTTACTGAAAAGGTCAAAAATGAAATTGAGATAAAGAAACTTTCTCTGGCTGTTGAACAGAGTCCGGTTTCAATTATTATTACGGATTTAAAATCCCATATCGAATATGCAAATCGGGCTTTTTTTGAAACAACAGGATACACTTCAGAGGAAGTAATTGGCCAGTCTATAGATATTCTTAAGCCGGCAGAGACTCCAGATGATCTTTATACACAAATGCAGGATAGAATCACCAAAGGACTCGAATGGCACGGTGAATGGCTCAGTAAAAAGAAAAGTGGAGAGCTGTTCTGGGAGACCGTTTCAATCACTCCCGTTCATGATGAAAATGGAATTATCACCAGTTATATTGCTGTCAAACAAGATATCACGAAAAGAAAGGAAACAGAAAATGACATTCTAAATTTAAATGCGAACCTTGAAGTTCTAATTCAGAAAAGGACAGCCCAATTGGGCCAAACGAACGAAAACCTGCGGAAAGAGATAGAAGATCGAAACCGGGCTGAAATTGCCCTTCTGGAAAGTGAAAGTAAATACAAGACAGTCGTAGAAAATATCCGTGAGGTTATTTTCTACACGGATGCAGAAGGTTTATGGGTATATCTGAATAATTCATGGACTGAAATAACGGGATTCACATTGGAGGAATCAATCGGGCAATTGTTTATCAATTATGTGCATCCCGATGACCGTGTGCGGAATTGGGAGCTATTTGAGCCTTTAATTAACCGAAAAAAAGAATATTGCCGGCACGAAATCAGGTATCTTACGAAATCAGGTGGTTTCCGGTGGATTGAGGTATTTGCCCGCCTTGCGTTAAACGAAAAAGGTGAAATTACCGGTACCTATGGAACCCTGCAGGATATAACCGACCGCAGGCAGGCTGAAACGGCCCTGCGTGACAGCGAAATCAAGCACACTTCCATGATAGCCAATATTTCAGACGTAATTGGTGTCATTGAAGTTAATGGAGTTATGAGCTACAAGAGTCCGAATATCACAAGATATTTTGGCTGGCAGCCCGAAGACCTGATTGGTTCCAGCAGCTGGTCGACGGTTCATCCTGATGATTTGGAACGAATACAAAATGAATTCTATGAGCTCGTTCAAGTTGATAACTCGGCAAGAACTGTTGAATACCGATACCTGTGCAAGGATGGAAGTTATAAGCCTATTGAGCTTACAGCGACCAATCTGATCAATGATAAAGTTATTAATGGCATTTTGCTGAATTACCATGATATTACGGCCCGTAAACTGGTCGAGGAGTCATTGGAGCAAATGTCTTCGCGGTTAAACCTGGCATTGCGTGCTGGCGGTATCGGCGTGTGGGATTATGATGTAGATCACAATCTTCTGGTGTGGGACGATCAGATGTTCGCCATTTACGGAATCAGGAAAGAAAATTTTAGCAATGCATACGATGCCTGGCTGAAAGGTCTGCATCCGGATGACAAGATTCGGGGTGATGAAGAAATTCAGATGGCCATTCGTGGCGAAAAAGAGTTTGATACTGAGTTCAGGGTAGTATGGCCTGATGGGTCCATACATTTTGTTAGAGCCCTGGCCGCCGTCGAACGTGATACATCCGGCCATGCTTTACGGGTGATCGGTACCAATTGGGATATTACCATTCAAAAGCAGGCTGAAAGCTTTGAAAATGAACTACTGCATATGTCTCCCAAACTCACGGGGATTCCATTGCCGGAAATAGACCATGCACTCAATCAATCATTGGATCGGATAGGTCGGTTTCTGAATGCAGACCGGGCCTATATCTTTGAATTCAATCATGACAATAAAACTTTCAGCAATACTTTCGAGTGGTGCAATGAAGGTATCAACCCAGAAATAGAAAATCTTCAGGATATTTCCATTGAAGCTCTTCCAAAATGGATGGAAACGCTTGAACGAAGGGAGAATATTTTGATTCAATCAGTTAAAGATCTGCCCGAAAGTTGGAAAGCAGAAAGGGAAATTTTGGAACCTCAGGGCATACAATCACTGATTGTTATCCCAATGTACTCAGAAAACAGTCTGATAGGTTTCGTCGGATTGGATTCCGTTTTCCTCCAAAAGGAATATTCGGATGCAGAAGTTAATATTTTGAGGGTCTGGAGCGCAATGTTGGCCAGTCTGATCAACAACAAGCGTGCGGAATTTTTGCTCGAACAGACGCGCCAGAATTATGAAACCTTTTTCAATACCATTGATGATTTTCTTTGGGTACTTGACGAGACCGGAAATATCATTCACGTCAATTCGACAGTTAGTAATCGACTGGAATACAGCGCAGAGGAACTCATGGGAAAATCTGTTCTGTTGGTTCATCCAGCGGCACGGAGAGATGAAGCAGGTAGGATTGTGGGAGAAATGCTTGCCGGGACAGCAGATTTTTGCCCTGTGCCGATCGTAAGTAAGTCAGGCCGTCAAATTTCAGTAGAGACAAGGGTAAAGCGTGGTTTTTGGAACAACCAGTCTGTTATATTTGGCGTGAGCAAAGACATTTCCCAGATTGAATTATCCGAACAGAAATTTTCCAAGGCATTTCAGGCCAATTCCGTGATGATGTCGCTGGCAGAATTTGAAACCGGTTATTTCTTTGATATAAACAGCGAGTTTAGTGAATCCCTTGGATATTCACGGGAGGAGGTCATCGGGAAGACGGTCCAGGAATTGGATCTTTTTGTGGATGAGGATTTGAGACACAGGATCAAAAATAGTCTGAGGAACAACATTCCCGTGAGAAAAGAGGAGATCAAGGTGCGCACCAAGAATGGAACCATTAAAAATATTTTGATTTCGAGCGATGCAATTTTTATCGGAAGCATCAGATATTTTTTGTGTACAATGATTGATATTTCCGAACGGAAAAAGGCTGAAGAAGAAGCAGTCAGTGCACGTTATGAAGCAGAAATGGCCAATGTTGCCAAGAGTGAGTTCTTGTCCAGGATGAGCCATGAGTTACGCACACCGATGAACTCCATTCTAGGATTTGCACAATTGCTGGAGTTGGGGGATCTTAATCCGGGACAAAAAAAGGGGGTTAACTACATCATGCGAAGCGGGAAGCACCTGCTCGATCTGATCAACGAAGTACTTGATATCTCGCGAATTGAAGCCGGTCACCTCTACCTCTCACTGGAACCAGTCCTAATCAAGGAAGTTATTAACGAAATGTTTGACCTTGTGGGACATCAGGCAAAGGCGAGGGAAATTCAACTTGAATTCATTGATATACCAAATCAATTGATTTATATTATGGCCGACAAGCAAAGGCTTAAACAGATATTGCTAAATTTGCTTAACAATGCAATCAAGTACAACAAGAATGGCGGAAGGGTTTTTCTTGAAAGCAGGGTGATACCGCAAGGTGGCCATGGAACTGTTATGGTTAGGATCTCGGTGATTGACACAGGCATTGGAATATTAGAAGCCAATATCTCTAAGCTTTTCAATCCCTTTGAGCGTATTGGGGCTGAAAAGTCAGATACAGAAGGTACCGGGCTGGGTTTAGCGGTTGTCAAGAAATTGACCATGGCAATGGGAGGAAATATTGGGGTGGAGAGTGTCCCAGGAGAGGGGAGTACCTTCTGGATAGAATTCCCAATTTGTGAAGCCATAAAAAAGGGCAGAGACCAGATCCTTACTTATGGAGAATTAATCGCCAAAGATGCTGACAAGTCAGGTCTCATTCTGTATATAGAGGATAATGCATCCAATGTTGCATTGGTTCGGGAGATTCTATCTTCTCAACGCCCTAAAATACAGTTGGTAACTGACCCATTGGGATTGAATACCATACCCTTGGCACTTGAATACCGGCCGAATATGATCTTTCTGGATTTAAATCTACCCGATATTCATGGTAGCGAGGTATTGGAAATGTTGCAAACCAATGAGGAAACAAAGGATATTCCGGTTGTAGTAATCAGTGCCGATGCAATGCAAGTGCAAATAGAAAAGCTAACTGAACTTGGTGCAAAAAGGTACATTACCAAACCTCTGGAAATTAATATATTTTTGAAAACTATTGATGAATTCATTATCTGATCTATATAAAGTTTTGGATCGGGTTAATTAATGCTGAAGAAATGATTGATGCCTCCCTTAAAAAAGCCAATATCCTGATTGTAGACGATCAGGAGTCAAATATTGATGTACTGCAAGGACTCATGGAAATTGAGGGCTACGAAAATATCCGGTCGACTACTGATCCACGGCTTGTTGAATCCCTGTTTAAAAGTTTTAATCCGGATATTATACTGCTTGATTTGTCTATGCCCTATCTGAATGGCTTTGAGATCATGGAGTTGTTAAGAGGGTCTCTGCATGGGCAGACTGCCCTGCCAATTCTCGTCCTAACAGCTGATGTGAGCAGCGAAACCAAGATTCGTGCCTTGTCAGGCGGAGCGAGCGATTTTCTGACCAAGCCATTTGATTTGCTGGAGGTTGGTTTGAGAATCCGGAATCTGCTTTATTCTAGTTATCTGCAACAGCAATTGCAAAACCAAAATGCAATTCTGGATGAGAAAGTAAGGGAAAGGACACTCGAGTTGATACATAAAAACGTTGAGTTGAGCGTCGCCAAAGAAAAAGCGGAGGCAAGCGATCGGCTTAAAACCTCATTTATTAACAATATTTCCCACGAAATCAGAACACCCCTGAATGGAATAGTAGGCTTCGGGCAGATTCTGACAGAACCTGATCTTACGGATGAAGATAAAAGAAAGTTCCTGGATATTCTTCATGAGAGCACCAACCGTTTAATCAATACAGTGACTAACTTCCTGGAGATATCTATGATTTCATCCGGCAACCTGGAAATCGATAAGAATGAAATTCCCCCGGATCTGGTTATTAACGAAATTGCCAGGCTTTTCAGATATGAGATTGAAACGAAGGGTATCAAATTATTTTTGGATATACCTTCCTTTGATCCTGATTTAACCATCCTGACAGACAAGGAATTATTGTTGAAAATACTCAAGCACCTGGTGGAAAATGCCATCAAATTTTCCACACAAGGAAGCATTTCACTTGGTTATGTCAGGAAGGAAGATGAAGTTGTATTTTATGTCAAGGATACGGGGAAAGGAATCTCGCAGGAGGGTAAGGAGTTGATATTTAAAAATTTCACGCAGGAGGATAATTCTTATTCCCGAAGCTATGAAGGTTGTGGATTGGGTTTGTCCATTGTCAAGGGTCTGGTGGAGTTGCTTGGAGGGAAGATTTGGGTGGAATCAGAGCTGGAAAAGGGATCTGAATTTTATTTTTCTATTCCGAATCCCAATGTAGAACATCGAGACAAGAAATTGGTGCAGAAAGTTGATACTTCAGAAGCTATTCAGACGATTCTTGTGGCTGAGGATGATGAGATAAATTTTATGTACATCGATATTCTCTTGAAATGCATCCACGCAAGGGTTATCCATGCCCGAAACGGCGAAGAAGCTGTTAAACTCTGTAAATCAAATCCTGAGATTGCTGCAGTTATTATGGACCTCAAAATGCAGATTATGGATGGTTATATGGCCACCCAACTGATAAAATCCATGAGGGAAGATTTGCCAATTTTGGCCATAACGGCTTATGCTAGTTTGGAAAACAAGCATCGTGCATTGGAATCAGGTTGTGATGATTTTATTATCAAACCTGTCAGCAAAATGATACTCTTCGAAAAGCTTGCAAAATACGGTATAGACATTTCGGGCCAATCAGATTCAGAAAGTAATTGAAAAATTGCCTCTACTCGTCGGTTAATATTTTAGCTAATTAAAATTTTGGAGTATCTGAAAGCTACAATTCCCGTATCATGTGAAGATCGCAACCGAAATGTCCGCTGTTGCCTATCGGATGATCCAGGTAATGAAATCCAAATTTTTCGTATACTTTCAAGGCCAGTTTCAATTCGGGCATTGTTTCCAAATAGACCTTTCTATATCCATATCCATACGCCGAGTGCATGCATTTTTCAATGATGGATTTTCCGAGACCTGTCCCCCTGACTTCGGGAATGAGGTACATCTTTACCAGTTCACAGGTGTCGGGTGGAAGTCCTTCTGTCGGAAATATGCCTCCACCTCCCACTATTTTCCCATCCTCATTTTCGACCACATAATAAACAGATCCAGGTTTGCGGAAGAGCTCAAACAGCGAATCTATCGACGAGTCAAAATAGACAGTACCCGGATGATTGGCTCCGAATTCCACCAGAGTACTTCTGATGATTTCAGCTAAATACTGATTGTCTGTTTGTAATATATGTCTTATAATCATTGCTCTATTTTGCATAAAGTGAATTAATACTTTCACCTTACATTTTCAATTGTTATTGTCAACTGTCAATTCCTCATTGTATATATGCTGTATAACCAGACCAGCCAAGGTAAATCCATAGATCGCAGTGATGTGTGCCACAGTCCCGTTAATCACTGCCTTCTGGCTGCACCATTCATGATCGGCCAGTTCAGGATCTCCCTTTGCAATCTTTGACTTTGGACAAAGGCATTGGTCGGTTCCGCAGGAAGATCCGGCTCCCTTGTTTTCGAGCACTTCGTCACTAAAGACGCACATAAATTTTTTGGCCGGCAAGTCACCCTTTTTGATCATTTTCCTGACCTTTGAAGCCAATGGACAACCAATCACTTTCCAGAATTCGGCTACGCTGATTCTCGTGGGGTCCATTTTCAGGGAAGCGCCCATGGAACAGAAGAAAACTGCTCCGGTGCGTGTTGCCTGCCTGATCAGATGGGTCTTGCTTCCCAGGCTATCGATGCAATCGATGATGTAATCGTATTTTTCGAGTTCGAAGAGATGGTCGTTATCCTTGTTATAGATCTTCTGAATCGCGGTGATTTCGGCCGCCGGATTAATTTCTAGCAATCGTCTTTTCAGGGCATCGGTCTTGACCTCCCCAACCGTAAGAGCTGTAGCATGGAGTTGTCTGTTGATATTCGTAATGCAAACCCTGTCAGAATCAACAAGGGTCAATCGCTGAATACCGCTCCTGATAAGGCTTTCAGCACACCAGCTACCTACGCCTCCTATTCCAAAAATAATAACGTTTTTAGACATAGTCTTTTCCATCCGTTCTTTACCCAGAAGCAACTCAGTGCGTTGAAATATTCCCTTTTTAAGATTCATACGATGTAGAAGTGTCGTTAATCATTGCAAATATTGCAACTTTATTTGTAAAATCAGTATTTCATTTTTCCCTAGTGTCAGGGACTCTTTATTGATCAAAATGGGCTAAATTTGCATTTCTTTTTCTTCATCTTTCCTTACCTTAACTATGCAGAAAGAAAAGTTAAATGTGGCATTCTTCTCCGTTCTGGCCGCTGTGTTCCTGACCGGATTCAAGTTGGTTATCGGTCTCCTTACAGGTAGTCTGGGTATTTTATCTGAGGCTCTTCATTCGGGACTGGACATGGTCGCGGCTGTCATTACCTATTTCTCGGTCCGTGTCTCTGACAAACCCGCCGACAAACAGCACAACTTCGGACATGGGAAAATCGAAAATTTCTCCGCTTTGGTGGAGACATTTTTATTGTTGATTACTTGTGTCTGGATTATCTATGAAGCAATGATCCGGCTGATTACTGGTAAAACACACATCGAGGTCAGTATATGGAGTTTCATTGTCGTTATTTGTTCCATTATCATCGATATTTCGCGATCCCGTGCATTAAGCCGCGTTGCCAAGAAATACAACAGTCAGGCACTCGAAGCGGATGCACTGCATTTTTCAACTGACATTTGGAGTTCCGGAGTTGTTTTTTTAGGGTTGATTTGTGCTGATTTTGGATTTTATTTTGCCGATTCAGTTGCAGCTCTTGGTGTGGCAGTGATTGTTCTGTCTGTATCATTCCGGCTAGGAAAAAAATCAATCGATGTTTTGCTGGATAAGGCACCCCAGGATACCGTTGACTTGGTAAAAAAGACTCTTTCGGAGATGGAGGAGGTTAAGCATTTTCATAGTTTGAAAATCAGGACCTCTGGGGCAGATACCTTTGTGAAGGTTAACGTACATTTGGATCCTGATTTGAGTTTGAGGAATGTACACGAAATCTGTGACAAAATTGAGCGGGAGATAGGCTCAAGGATCAAGCGAAGTGAAGTGTACATACATGCAGAGCCCCAGGAACAGGGTCATATTGCCAATGAGAAGCCGGATGGGCTTTGATGATTTGACAATTCGGCGATTCGACAATTTGACAATTCGACAATGTGATAATTAGCTAACTTGTTGATTCGTTGATTATTTATTTGGATGTTGAAAAATTGATAAAAAGAGAAAATTTTACAATTTAGGTTATATTCGCGCTATTAGTGTAATTCGAAGTAATCCTGTTTTTTATTTGTGTCCATTTGTGTCATTTGTGGTTTAATTTGTGGTTTAATTTGTGGTAAGTGAAAATATTGATCATTGAAGATGAACGTTCCCTGTCGGAAGCCATCGTCGAATACCTCGATGGTGAGGGACATCTGTGTGAAGTAGTTTATACTTTTCAGGATGCGGTAGAGAAGATTGAACTTTACCAGTATGATTGCATGGTAGTGGATATCAATTTGCCGGATGGAAGCGGTCTTGATCTGATCCGGTTGCTAAAGAAAGAGGCCATCCAAGGGGGAATCATCATTGTTTCGGCACGCAATTCGCTGGACAACAGAATTGAGGGATTGGAAATTGGCGCTGACCACTATCTTACAAAGCCTTTTCATCTCGCAGAACTCAACGCGCATTTAAAATCCATTTACCGCCGGATAAGTTTTCAGGGAAGCAATGAATTGATTTTGAATGAGATAAAATTAATACCCGATGAGCACAGGGCATTTGTACTGGATCAGGAACTTGTTTTGACCAAGAAGGAGTATGAACTGCTGCTGTTTTTCATCTCCAACAAAAATAAGATTATCACCAAGGCCGGACTGGCCGAACATTTGTGGGGCGACCATATGGATTCGGCGGATTCCTACGATTTCATCTATACCCACATCAAAAACTTGAGGAGGGAGCTCTTGAAGAAAGGCTGCAATGATTACATCAGGACTATTTACGGCCTTGGGTATAAATTTGATGTCACATGAGGCTATTGACCAAAACCACCCTCAATTTGCTCTCAATCTCCTTGTTTATCTATCTTTTCGGGGTGATAGCCTTCTATTATTCCCTGCGCGTACAAGTCGACAACAACATCAACAGGGAGATGGTCAAACGAAAAATCAGTCTGATTCGTCAGATGGAAGAGGCTCATTCGTCTGTAAGCCAAACTCCTGGTCGAAATGAAATGGTACTGGTAAAACCTGTCTCGAAAATGCAAGCCGCAGACAGCTTCAACGATACCTTGATTTATAATCGTGAAGAACAGCGCTTTCAATTGTTCAGACAGATGGATTTTGCCGAGACCGTTAACTACCAAGTCTATGAAATTCGCATTTTTAAATCACTGGAAGAAACAGATACACTAATCATACGAATTATCTCCACGATGACGGTACTCGTTATTTTGTTGATTATAGCATTGCTGGTAGTAAACCGCTATTCCTCCAGGCTGGTTTGGAGTGTTTTTTATGATACAATCGGAAAGATTAACAGGTACGATCTCAATACCCATGAGGATTTCACATTGCAGGATTCTGATGTCAAGGAATTTGCCGATTTGAACAGGGTACTAAAAACCATGACCGAAAGGATCAAGGACGATTACCTGAATCTGAAAGAGTACACAGAGAATGCTTCCCATGAGATTCAGACTCCATTGGCTATCATCAATTCAAAACTCGAATTGTTACTGCAGTCAGGTGATATGAACGAGAAACAATACAAAGCCCTGGCGGATGCCTACGAAGCTTCCATACGTCTTTCGAAATACAACAGTACCCTGATCCTGCTCGCCAAGATTGAGAACAAGCAATTTCCAGCGTCCAAACAAATTAGCCCGGAAGCCATTCTGACCAATTTGCTTGAGGATTTGGATGATTTGATTCGTGACAAAAAAATTGAGGTACTCAAATATTTTACTCCTGAAGTGACGGTACTGATGGATCCGTATCTGGCAGAGATGCTGATTGTCAACCTGTTTAAAAATGCTATCAGGCACAATGTAAAAGGTGGCAAACTGGTTGTGACGGTTGAGAAAAATTTTCTTCGGATTGCCAACTCAGGTCCAAGACTTCCGGTTGATGAAAATTTGCTTTTCAAAAGGTTTTTCAAATCATCTTCTTCGCCTGAATCCCTGGGCCTCGGACTCTCCATTGTCCAAAAGATCTGCTCACTCTATGGTTTTGAAGTGAACTACCTGTTTGCAGATGGCATGCATTCCATGACTGTTTACTTTAAAAATGAAGGTTGAACGAATTTAAATAATTTGGTTTTGGTAATTTTGATTTAATCCAGATAGTTTGGTTCGTTGATTTATTCAGGCGATGTCAAAATTGTTTGGACCTATTTTTTGTGGCGATATTTCACAACTAAGCTCCGGCTAATCACCTCTATATTATTTATTTATATTCACAAACCAGTTAAGCTGAACCGATACCAGAACAGGACGGCTTTTTATCGTTCATCCAAATTCTGCTGAATGCCAAAAAGATTTTCTAATTAGCGGGGCAATTGCAGGGGAATAACTTCAGATTTACTACAGATTCTGTTTCTAATATCGCTTCCGAAAACGAATTAGAGACATGACCTTATGATCGGATTACTTGGTTTGAACCACAAGTCGGCACCCATTGAAGTGAGAGAACGCTTTGTCTTTTGTGAAGAAGACATTAAAAGGTTCGTATCTCTTCTAAAATTGAACGGAATTTTAGGTGCAATTGTACTTTCCACCTGCAACCGTACCGAAATTTATTATGAGATGCACGAACTTCTCGTTCCGTTGAGTGCATCCGATATCGAGAATTTGCTTTTCACCTATAGGAAATCCGATAAGGAAATCAAAAAATATTTTTACCATTTGGAAAATGAGGCAGTAGCTGATCATCTTTTCCATGTTGGCTCAGGACTGGATTCAATGGCTTTGGGTGAATACCAGATTGTGAGCCAGATTAAAAGTGCTGTTCTGATCAGCAAAACCAACAAGCTGATCAGTTGTACCCTTGGAAAGCTTTTTGATGATGCTCTGAAGGCCGGAAAACAGGTTCGAACAGAGACTGCGCTCAACCTTGGCGCTGTTTCAATCAGTTACGCAGGCGTGGAACTTGCCTCCAAAAAATTTCATCCTCTGGGTGCACATCCGGTATTGTTGGTTGGAGCTGGACAAACAGGTGAACTAACCCTGCAAAATCTGATCAAGAAATCTTGTTCCCTTTTTACCATTGTCAACCGTACAAGGGAGAAAGCGGAAGAACTTGCGGCAAAATATCAGGCCAAAGTTTCTGATATTGAGCAATTGGATGAACTTCTACTCGAAAACGATATTGTAATCACCTCCACTACCTCCAAAAAACCCCTCATCACAGTTGATTTGGTCAAACAGGCGATGAAGGTTCGTTCGGGAAAGCCGCTATTCTTCATTGACCTTTCTGTACCCAGGAATGTTGAAATGGAAGTAGGAGAGCTTGATCATGTTCATGTTTATGATATTGATGCCTTGAACCTTGTCATCGAGAACAACCTTGAAAAAAGGAAAGGTGAGATTGAAATGGCGGAACAGATGATTGGCGAATCCGTATCTGAATTCATAAAATGGTACAATATCAGGGCTTTGGCGCCAACATTTAAGACCATTTCCACGAGTTTCCAGGAAGCCAGTCGCAATGTTCTGGACGGGATCATCAAGAATAAAGAGGAAGAGAATTACGAAAAAGCCTTGGAATACGGCGATCTGATTACAAAAAAGCTCATTGGGATGATGATTGAGAACATCAAATCCGTAACAGACAATGGTTGTAACAGAGAGTATATTTCGGTGGTTAACCAATTATTTGCACAGAGTTGAAAATGGATCAAATCATCAGAATAGGAACCAGGGGAAGTCAACTGGCCATCTATCAGGCCAATGTGGTCAAGGAAGAACTGGAATCAAAATTTCCCGGATCCCAATTCCAGATCGTGGTCATCAAAACAAAGGGAGATAAAATACTGGATGTCCCATTGTCCAAAATTGGCGACAAGGGATTGTTCACCAAGGAACTGGAAATAGCCATGTTTGACCATGAAATTGACATGGCAGTTCACAGTCTGAAAGATCTGCCCACCCGTTTCCCGGAAGGAGTTGTACTCGGCGCCGTGCTAAAAAGGGGTGAGGTTCGTGATGCCCTCATCAGTTCAAACAAAAGAACCATCAGCAGCCTGACTTCAAAAGATATCATCGCTACTTCAAGCCTGAGACGAAAAGCACAATTGCTTAGGATCAACAAGGATTTCAATATTGTGGAGATCCGAGGTAATGTAAATACCCGCATCCGAAAAATGGAAGAGGGCTTTTGCACCGTCATGGTTATGGCAGGTGCAGGTCTGCAGCGGCTCGGAATGGATCAGTATATCTCTGAATTGATTGATCCGGATCTGGTGATTCCTGCCTGCAGCCAGGGCGCCATTGCCATTGAGGTTCGTGAAGATGACCCAATCATTGCAAATATCGTTGCTGCCATCAATGATGAGGAGACTTTAGTTGCCACGGATGCCGAACGCGCCTTCTTGCGTACGCTGGAGGGAGGATGCCAGATTCCGGTAGGAAGTTACAGCCGGATTTCCGGAGGGAAATTTGAACTCAATGGATTTATTTCCAGCATCAACGGAGAGGAATTTATCAGAGAGAAAATTGAAGGACCAATAGACCAGGCGGTTGAACTTTCTGTTCAATTGGCTGAAAGCCTTCTCCGCAAAGGGGGTAGGGATATTCTCCGGGAGATCAGACTGGAAGATCCGTTTGCAAAAAAAGAGGGACTGCCACTGAATGGCAAAGTAATTATTTCAACACGGGCTCCGGAGACCGGGGATACCTTACCCGATCTGCTTACAGCGCAAGGGGCTGTTCTGCTTTCATTGCCAATGATTGAGATTCGTTCTGCTGCATTGAGCCAGGCGGATCAAGAAAAGATATTAAATCTTGACCGTTACGACTGGCTGTTTTTCACGAGCAGGAACGGTGTTGCACAATTCTTTAAACAACTCATCGACCTGACGGGGAGTTCAGAATTACCTGCAAACCTCGAGGTTGCTGTTGTTGGAACAAAAACGGCCTCAGAACTCGAATATTACGGATATTCACCTGCTTTTACAGGAAAAAAGCATGGATCTGCAGAAATGGCATCTGAGTTTTTGAGCACTCAGCAACTCGCAAGCCAGAATATTCTCCTGGCATTGGGAGATCTGGCTGACGAGACCCTGATGAAAAATATGGAATCGACCAATCGGGTTGAAAGAATCAATGTTTATGAGACGTGTTTACCCAGGCAGGTGGATCCAATGGTGATCAGGCGAATTTCAGATGGAGATTATGACCTGATCTTATTTACCAGTCCATCTACCTTTAATCATTTTGTCTCGCTAGTCGATTTCAGCCTGCTGGGTCAGCTTAAAATAGGCAGCATTGGATTAACTACTACAAACGCCATTCAGGAAGCAGGGTATGAACCTATGCTCACGGCTAAAATGTCAAATGCAGAGGGACTTACCGAAGCGATCGTCAATTATTATCAACAATCCTAAAAAACAATATCATGAGATTTCCAGTTACAAGATTAAGAAGATTAAGATACAATGGTGTACTTAGGGCAATGGTTACCGAAACCAAATTGTCGGTGGATGACTTTGTAATGCCTTTGTTTGTTTGCTCCGGCACCAAAGTGAACAATCCCATCAGTTCAATGCCGGGAAACTCACAACTTTCTGTAGACCTCCTGGTGGAGGAGTGTAAAAACATCGTTGCTGCAGGGGTTAAGTCCGTTTTGCTATTCGGTATACCTCCACACAAGGATGAGGATGGAAGTGTGGCATGTGAGCACAACGGAATCGTACAGCAGGCTATTCGCGCCATCAAACAGGAACCTTTGACCAGGGGATTATTTGTGATTGCGGATGTTTGTAACTGCGAGTATACCGTGCATGGCCACTGCGGTACCATCGTGGATGGAGATGTTGAGAACGACCTGACACTTGTGACACTTGCCAGGCAATCTGTTTCACTTGCAGAAGCAGGTGCCGACATGATTGCTCCAAGCGATATGATGGATGGAAGGGTAGGCGTCATCAGGGAGCAACTCGATGCCAATGGATTTTACAAAATTCCGATCATGGCTTATTCAGCCAAATATGCCTCAGGATTTTACGGCCCATTCAGGGAGGCAGCAGAGAGTGCGCCAAAATTCGGCAATCGGGCCACTTACCAGATGAATCCTGCCAATACGGACGAAGCAATGAGGGAAGTTGAACTGGATATTGCAGAAGGTGCAGACATTGTGATGGTGAAACCGGCATTAAGCTACCTCGATGTGATTCACAGGGTTAAAAGTGAATTCGGGATGCCTGTAGCTGCTTACAATGTGAGTGGTGAATTTTCCATGGTAAAAGCTGCGGAGGCAAATGGCTGGATCGATGGACCGAGGGTGATGATGGAAATCCTGACATCTATCAAGAGGGCAGGTGCGGACATCATCATTACCTACCACGCGGTAGAAGCGGCAAAGATATTGAATGCCAGAAGCTATTAGCCAATGGCGACCGCATCAAATAATTAGATAGACCAATGAGTTGATTTCTTGCCATAGCAAAAAAGTATTATTCAATAAACAATTTCATGACTGTCTCGTTAAAAGAGACTGAGTGACAGTTGTTTACAATTTAGTTCATTGACATTTTTGTAATCAGTATTTGTAAGTAGCTCTTTTACAGGCGTTTTGTCCAGTAGAGAGAT
>CAIUUO010000065.1 GCA_903902325.1 uncultured Bacteroidia bacterium | reverse complement strand
GTTTACATTTATTCCGATCATATCTGGGGAAGCAATCATGAGCATCCCGGAGTTAATGGTGTAAAACCCTATGATCAGATGAAAGAGAGTGCCGTTCATGGTGGTAAAATGTTTCGGTATAAAAACACCAGATTTATTTGTGCAGTAGATAATCCGGAAATTGCGTATGAGGCCCTGAAAAATGAAATTAACAAATCTGATTCTGAAAATCCACTTTTCATCATTGTCGCTGGTCCGGTTCAAGTTATAGGTGAGTCAATTTCAAGGGCAAATAAAGACAAAAGAAAATTTGTTACGGTAATCTCTACCATCAATTGCTGGAATGATAATCATGCGGCTAATCCCTATCCATGGGAACACCATACTGGATGGACCATGACAGAAATCAAACAGCATTTTTCAAGTCCGGAGGATGGAAGTCTTAAAGTCATTTCTATCCAGAATCAGAACCCTTGTCTGATGAGAAACTGGAAGGAATATGAATGGCTAATGACAGCTCCTGAACGCGATAATGATTATTACAGGAAAGGAAGCTGGACATGGTTGTTCAACAGGCTCTGTATGAGCATTAAACCGGTTTCAGGAGTTGAAAACTATTATGCCATAGATGCTTCAGACGCGGGCAAAGTTGTTTTTCTCTTAACCGGCATTGAGAATACCAGTCCACAACTCTGCTATGAGATCATGCGAAATCCACCAAAAAAAGTAAGTTTGAAAAAGTAGTTTTGGACCCGCTAACTCGAAGGGAATTAAAGACAATCAGCACTTTTCTTCCATCACATCATACTTAAACTGGCTGATCATTTTTTTCATCTCTTTCAGCTGTTTGATTTTTGTATCAATACAGAGGAGTTTATCATCCAGAACTTCCAATTTTTCGGCAACCGACATTTTGTTGTTATACCAGGCTTCGATTAACTGACAGATTTCATTGATGGTGAAACCGATGGACTTCGCATCCCGTATTAATTCCAACTTATCAACCGTTTCCTCGTCGTAATGAAAATATTTGTTTGATTTTACATTCTCATCTCTTTTACCTTTTATCAATCCTGATTTTTCATAAAACCGGATGGTATGGGCGGTAATGCCTGTCCGCTTTGATAATTCATGTATTAACATTTGGCAAAGTTAGTGCGATTAAAATAAATTGCAAGCATAGACCATACTCTAATGTTGTATGTTTTGATAAAATGCTTTACTATTGCAGCGTACTATATAAAAATATATAAAATGGCAACAGCATTAATTACGGGAGCCTCCAACGGAATTGGATTGGAATTGGCAAAAGTCCACGCTTCAAAAGGCGGGAATCTGGTATTGGTAGCGAGAAACAAATCCAAATTGGATGAGCTGAAAACAGAACTGGAAAATAAATACAAAATAACTGTTTACACCATTGGCAAAGACCTTTCAGCAGAAGATTCAGCCCTGGAAGTTTACAACGAAACCAAAAAGCAAAACATACAGATCGACTATTTGATCAACAATGCGGGATTTGGTGATTTTGGAATGTTTACGGATACCGACTGGAACAAGGAATTGCAAATGATAAATCTCAACATCACGACCCTGACGCAATTCACCAAACTGTATTTGCAGGACATGGTTAAACGCAATAGCGGTAAAATAATGAATGTTTCTTCCACGGCGGCATTCCAGTCCGGACCGACCATGGCTGTTTACTATGCCACCAAAGCCTATGTTTTAAGTTTTTCGGAAGCCATAAGCAATGAAGTGAGCGACAAAGGCGTAACCATTACGACGCTTTGTCCGGGAGCAACGGAAAGCGGATTTCAGTCAGCTGCGGCAATGGAAGAAAGCGCTTTGGTGAAAGGGAAAAAACTACCCACCTCAAAAGAAGTAGCAGAATATGGCTATGCTGCCATGATGAAAGGAAAAACTGTAGCCATTCACGGAATGCTCAATTATTTGATGGCGAATTCGGTTCGGTTTGCACCAAGGGCATGGGTTGTTAAACTGACCCGTAAAATTCAGGATAAAGCGAAATAAGGAAAATCACAAAATTCTTGAATGAGCCTGACTTCGATTCTGTTTTGTTGGTCCTGAGTGGCAATTTTTTATTTAAAATTCTGAATACAAACAAAAAATATTAATTTAGTCCTGCACCCGTTTGTGTTCAGTCATGGAGAATTTGATGCAACCTACCCATTAAACAATGGAAGAAATCATTAAAACCTCGACGCTCGATCTGGCTCAATTTATTGAGCTATTGGCTGCTATCATCATTTTTTATTCATCCGGCAAAGCTGTTTTTAAATATATCAAAGACAATATTTCAAGATCAGCCGGTTTTCTGCCAAACATTGAGATTCGGTTAAACCTGGGAAAATCACTGGCCATTGCCCTTGAATTATTGCTGGGGGCAGATATCCTCAAAACAGCCATTGCACCAAGTTGGGACGAGATCGGGAAATTGGCTGCCATTGCTGCGCTGCGAACGGCGTTGAATTATTTTCTTGAAAGAGACCTTAAGAATTACGAAAACAAGAATGATCCTGTTTTTCAAAATCCCAATAAATGAAATGGCCAGGAAGATTGGTTCACAGCATACCTAACTGCCAACAGATGGAAATGTATCGGCTTCGTTTATCTTCGAATCCCAATCCGCTTGTGGCACCCGATGACAATGATTTGCTGACTGTGCCTTATAATTTATCATATAGGTTGTTTTAGTTGACAACTATATTCAGGTAATGAATTGAATATTTTAGTATAATAATCCGGATGGCTACTAACCTGGACCATTTGACCCATGAAGAACTTGGAAAACTCTTTCCAATCCTGCTCGTTGATTACAATGGGAACTGGGGAATGGAATATGAAAAAGAAAAATTTGAAATTGAGAAGATTATAAAAGATGATTCTATTAGAATTGAACATGTTGGTAGTACGGCTATCCCAACCATAAAATCCAAACCAACAATCGACATTGTTCTGGAACTTGTAGAAACTTACGATCTCAAACTGCTCATCAGACAAATGAAAAGAATCGGATATCATTTTATCCATCGCCTGGAATCACTAGAACCAAACATGATGTTTGTAAAGGGTTATACAGAGAACGGATTCGAAGGACAGTCGTTTCACATTCATGTACGGTATGATGGAGACAGGGATGAGACATATTTTCGGGATTACCTTTTGGAAAATCCGGATATCGCACAGGAATATTCTGAATTAAAGATCAAATTAGCCAAGCAATTTCCCAATGATCGGGAAGGATATACGGAAGGGAAAACAGAATTTGTCAAGAGCATAATCGGTAAACGTAATAGAGGATTGTAAAATATTTCCAACCAGCCTATAGTTGACTATGAAGGCAAGTCGCCTACACAAGTCTGCAAATTAAACTGTCGGTAAAATAATTTGTTGTCATTCTAACAACCATAATTTTCAATGTTTATGAACTATCACGCAAGAGATGAATTTCATCACGGCAATGATTTTGTTCTTGCCTCAATCAGGAAAAGAATGTTTGCATTCCTTGTTGACTGGATCATTCTTATCCTCTTATATGCTGGCATCATCGTCCTGTTTGGTTGCTTCAACATGCACATTTCTAAGATCAATATCCTGGGTGTTTTTGATGTTGAAATGGAAATGGAAAACACACCATCCTACCTGATTTCAGTTCTGAAAATTTTTGTGGGGCTATTGCCTTTCGCTTATTTCACATTGTCATTTTATTACTTTGACGGACAAAGCGTTGGCAAACGTCTTCTTGGGATAAAGGTGCTTTCCCTTTACCATGAACACCTGGGATTGTGGCATTGCACCGAACGGAGCCTGGGATATTTTGCATCTGCCCTGGAGTTTGGATTCGGATATTTCCAGGCATACTGGAATCCAAACAGGATGAGTCTTCATGATAAGATCGGCGAAACAATTGTGATAGAACTTCCCCGGTAAGAAGAATCTGTAAAATCTGCAACAAACCGGCCGACCGCCATACTGATCAGAGGAATCGTTCTTAAACCCACTCAGAATATCTGTATGAAACGGATAACCACCCAAAAGTTTTTCTTTTACCTTTAGCCTAACAAAAAATCAATCATCCATGGAAGAACTTGCAGTCGGAACCCGCGTAGAACATCCCCGTTACGGAGAGGGGATCATCAGCAAAAATAAGATCACTTCCTACGAAATATTTTTCGAACACGGGGGTAAAATTGAACTCACCAAACGCAACGAAGACCTGGAGGTCAAAGAGACTCCGGCGGAGAAACCTAAAAATTCACTGACCCTCGCCGAAGTTGAGAAAGTGTTGCGATACGTGCTGGAAGAGCAGAGCGCCCTGCAGGAAATTGTTCCGCTGGGCGATAAATGGAAAGGCGGAAACATGCTCTTGCAGCCCGCCAACTTGGCACTAAAACCCAAAGAGGTTCCCATCGAAGGCTTCTTCCACAAAATAGTCATGCTCCGCGACAGGCTCAGGGTACTGGAGCAAAACATCAACAGCCATCCCGGTCTGACGGACGAGGAAAAAGTAAACATGCAGCAGTACATCACGCGCATTTACGGTTCACTGACTACTTTCAACATTCTTTTTGCCGAACCCAAACACTATTTTGTGGGTGCAAAATCTTGAATCCATAAGTCCTGGTAAGCCAGGCGGTTTCTCCCGACAAACGCTGGAAAGATTGGCAAAATGCGTCCGTCTCGCACTTCCAAAGGGGATGAAGACCGCCGGTTGGTTGTTGAAATTGACCATTCCGATCTCTTTCGCCGTGTTCCTGCTTGACTTCTCGGGTGCAATCAACTTACTTGCCGGTTGGGTTGCCCCGGCTTTGAAATTGATAGGGCTTTCGGGAGAGGCAACGGTTATCCTGCTCACAAGTTTCTTCACCAATGTTTATTCTGCCATTGCCGTTATGACCACACTCGGTACCGGATACCGCGAAGGGACCATTGTTGCCGTGATGTGCCTTATATCGCATGCCCTGATCGTGGAAACTGCCATCCAGAAAAAAACAGGATCAAATGTTTGGCGTATGATATTCACCAGGCTTTCTGCGTCGGTGGTCGCTGCAATTCTCCTCAACTACTTCCTTCCTGTAGCAATTCAACCTGACCAGGGTAAAGTCATAAACTCATCTGTCTCGTTCCTGCCAGCACTTAAACTGTGGCTAGGCTCCATTACCATTACTACCGTGAAAATTGTGGTGCTTGTTAACCTGCTGCTGATCCTCCAGAAAATTCTCGAGGAATTCGACCTCATCAAATGGATACTCCTGCCGTTCAAGCCGTTGTTGCGGATCATGGGATTACCTGCGAGTACCGGGTTCCTTTT
>CAIUUO010000064.1 GCA_903902325.1 uncultured Bacteroidia bacterium | reverse complement strand
CACGTTTACTCTATCAACTGACCGGGGTGGCAGGAATTAAATGCCAACGGCGGATTGCAGGTGGATACAGCGAAATAGTTACACCACAACGCATTCCTAAATCTGCAATCAACACGGTTGGAAAGGAATTAAGAGAACATGTTCAAGTTTTCATCAAAAAATAAACCATTAGCGTTAAAAAATAAACCAACAGCATTGATTACCAATATTGGTATAGGCGTGCAGATGGAACATCCAACAAAGATTGTTCCCATTTCAATCCCAGATTCTGTCCGAAAACGCCATACCTTCGTTTTCGGTACAACGGGAGTCGGTAAGACCCGCCTTTGTGAAAACCTGATCGAACAGGACATCCACAAGGGGAACAGTGTCGTCTACTTTGACCCAAAAGGAGATCAGCAAATATTTGCCAAGATTGTCGAAGTGACAATTCAAGCGGATCGCTTGGACGACCTGATGCTCATCACCCCCATTTTCCCAGAATACTCAGCAGTTGTGGACCCGATGGCATACTACTTCATGCCGGATGAGTTGGTTGGCCATATTATTTCCGGCATCCAGAGTGGAAAAGAACCCTTCTACCGTGATTTTGCAAAAATGGTCACACTAACCGTCATTACCGCGAACATAATAATCGCGAACTGGAAAGGCAAACTTCCATCTCAAAACTTTGATTCGATTCGTCAGCTTATACGGAGATCAAAAATAGAAGAAACCATCGGAATCCTCAAAGAAATAGGCTCGCGGGAAGCAATGCGAACAGCAGAAATGATGGAGGATATTCTTGAAAAGCCGCCAGAATACTATGCAAAAGTTTCATCATCTCTCAGTACGTGCCTTATGGATTTGTCGGCCGGCAATATCGGCAAAATAATCGGCCAGGCCGACTCAAACCGTTTTATGAGCAGATTGGAAGAAGGAAAAAGCGTCATCTTGGTCGTCCATACCGGCGCTATGATAACCAGGGAGGCCGCTACAACCCTTGGCAAAGTGCTTCTCTCAATGATCCAGTCCTTTATTGGCAGGGTGTATCTTTCCGACAGACAGAAGGTTAGTCCCCCCCTCGCAATCTATATCGACGAGGCACAAAGCCTTTTCTACCAGGGAATAGAAGACCTCTTTGCCAAAGCAGGCTCGGCTGATGTTATGGTCCATGCTTTTGCCCAATCGGTAAACCAGATTTATGCCGCCATCGGTGAAGACTTCGGGAAATCGATTCTCGATAACACCAATACCAAGATATTCATGCGTTGTTCAGATGCCGAAACATCTGAATACGTTGTCCGGCACTTTGGAAAACACAAGAAGCTGACCGGTATTTATGGCTCAAATCAGGTGACAACCAGAGAAGAAGAAAAAGATGTCCTTGACGCACAGAACATATTGCGCCTGCAGCCGCAGGACTTTTATATGCTGACCTATTCAGGCCGATACAAGGGGAAGACGCTCCCAGCTACCGATCCGAAAATAGAGGTAATATTCCCCTCGGCAAATCCATCACAGGGTTCAGGTGGAGAGAAAAAATGAACACAGCATTAATCATGTTCGGATTGGCGGGAACGGCAATGATTGGATACGGTATCTGGTCATACCGCAAGCCCGGCTCGGAATCTGACAATAGAGTGGTCATAGAGGAAGTTTTCATACCTAAATTCCTACCATTCCGGATTACAGAGGATAAAGGATCTCAGCAAACCAAGCTATCAAATGTGTCCAACATCTGGGCTGGAAGTAAAGTCTACTTAAAGAATATTGCAAAGTACTGGAGAGAGCAGGTTGGAGAGGAGGGCGAAGAACAGTCGGTACAAATGCCAGTCTTCACCCATGTAGAGTTTACCAGGTTCTACAATGACGTTATTGCACCACAACCGATTATCAAAGGGCCGAGAAAAACAATTATAACGAAGATCTTGGTGATGCTGGACAATGAAGGAACGTGTCCATCTGTAGTACGTAGCAGCTGCAATGTCAAAGATCCTGACTCAGACTTCGATGAAAGCACATTCACACAGCTGGCAATGGTTCCCCTGTATCAGCATTCGCTTGCTGTTGCCCGCAAATTTGTGGGAAAGACCAGTGAGGAAATACTCCTGCCAAACGTCCTGATCACAGCGCTTGCACACGACCTCGGGAAAATCCCGGCCCATCACAACAAATATTACTCTACAGGTGATCATCCACAGATTTCATTGATCATCCTTTCAAGCATCCCTGAATATGTGAAATTGCCAAATCGCAGTGAACTGGATCGTATAATTCGAGGTCATCATCAGATGAGTCCAAATAATCCGCTGGCGGTAGCTTTGAAACAGTGTGACCAGGAAGTTCGTAACGACGAACTTGGTGCGATTATCAGCCGCAACGCTTTGCAGAAAGAAGCCGAGGAAATTGAGTTTGATGAGAATGATGAAGAGGAAGCGGATAATGACACCCAGTTGGAAGAGACTCAAGCGGAAGTGGTGTCGAACCCAACCATACCGCTCGCCTTGGAACCGGTACAAGATCCATCTCTTCGAGT
>CAIUUO010000063.1 GCA_903902325.1 uncultured Bacteroidia bacterium | reverse complement strand
ATCTATTCCGGATCCTTCAATCCTGTTCACAAAGGCCATATCGCGATAGCGGAAGCTGCTTTGGAACAAGGGTATGATGAAGTCTGGCTGGTGGTCTCTCCGCATAATCCCCACAAAACAGAAGTCGACTTGTGGCCATTTGAAGACAGGCTGAGAATGGTTGAGTTGGCTGTTAAAAATTCTCCGCGACTGAAAGCAAGTGATTGTGAAAACAATCTTCCACGCCCTTCTTATACCATCAACACCCTGGAATTCCTTCGGACATCCTTCCCAAAAAACCAGTTTCGCCTGTTGATCGGGGGAGATAACCTGCAAACATTTCATCTCTGGAAATCATATAAACAGATCATTGAATCTTTTGGACTGATCGTTTATCCGAGATTTTCAGGAGATACCGACGAACTCGGGAATGATCCCAATATCCAGAGGATTCAAGCCCCATTTCTTGATATCAGTTCATCGGAAATAAGAAAGAGACTCTCTGAAAACCTGTCGATTCATGGATTGGTTTCCACGGAAGTGGAAAATTATATCCTCCAAAATTTGAAGAAAGATCGTTAACATTCCAATGAACAACTCCCCGGAATTATATGCCGATGTGATTTTACCCTTACCGCTGGAAGGTAGTTTCACCTATGTCATACCCGAAGACCTGGAAGGAAAAGTTGCTTCAGGCATGAGGGTGGTAGTTCAGTTTGGGGCAAAAAAGTTCTACTCGGGATTGGTCAGAAACGTTCACAGCAACAAGCCGGAAAACTTTTCCGCCAAACTTATCGAAACTGTCCTGGATGAAAAGCCCATTCTTCCCGAAAGTTGCTTTTTACTTTGGGACTGGATATCAACCTACTATCATTGTACGATCGGCGAAGTGCTAAAGGCAGCCCTGCCTTCCGGACTGAAACTTGAAAGCGAAACCCGCGTTTCGATGAACGAAGAATTTGGCAAAACAGGATTCGACCATTTTTCGCCCAAGGAAATTCTTTTGCTCGAAATTATCAGGGACAAAAAAGGAATGTCTGTCTCGGAGTTGAACAACACGGTACTTAAAAAAGGGACATTGCCCGTTTTGAAGGAGTTACTGAAAAAAGGGGTTATCCATATCGAAGAGGAGATCAGGGAAAGCTACAAGGAACGGACTGAAACCATCGTTACACTTGGGAAAGCAATAGTCTCAGAAGAAAAATTATTGCGTACCCTGGATTTGCTGATAAAAATCCCTAAACAACGTGAAATGCTCTTTCTCTTTCTCCGTGAAAACGAAAATATTCCCAATCTGAAGTCAAAGGCGTTGCCAAAAAAAGCCTTGCTAATGAAGAGTGGTGCCAGCCTGACTGTTTTCAACGGATTGGTGAAAAAAGAAATTTTCGCTGTATACGAACAAGTGATTGATCGTCTGGATGCCGGCGAAGGAGCCACACGAGCCATCTACCCACTGTATCCGGCCCAACAGACTGCACTGGATCAGATTGAGGCATCCTTCCTTCAGCATCCTGTCACTTTGCTTTATGGAGTTACATCGAGCGGTAAAACCGAAATCTACATTCAGCTAATCGAAAAATGTCTGAAAGAGGGAAAACAGGTGCTTTACCTTTTGCCTGAAATCGGATTGACAACACAGATGATCGGCAGACTCCTGGAGGTATTCGGCAAGCAGACAGGTGTCTATCACTCCAAATTCAGCGATACAGAAAGGGTAGAGATCTGGAATAAAATACTCCATTTTCAGCCCGGCGGCCAGAATCAATCCCACCAGCTGGTGGTTGGCACACGCTCCGCCATTTTTCTGCCATTCCAGGCACTGGGGCTTATCATCGTGGACGAAGAGCACGAAAACAGCTACAAACAATATGACCCGGCACCCAGGTACCATGCTAGGGACAGTGCCATAGTTTTGGGAACCATGCTGAAGATCCCTGTTTTGCTCGGAACTGCGACTCCGGCTGTAGAAACATTCTACAACGCCAAATCAGGCCGGTATGGCCTCGTTGAGTTGATGGAAAGATATACACAAATCGAACTTCCTGAAATTGTAACGGCCGATCTCAAACGAGCCTACCAGAAAAAAGCAATGCGCTCCTACCTGACACCTGAGCTGTATGATGAGATTACTTCTGCCCTTGAAAAGAAGGAGCAGGTTATACTTTTTCAGAACCGAAGGGGATTCTCTCCATTCATCGAATGCAAAAGTTGCGGCTGGATCCCTAAATGTACCAATTGTGATGTCAGTCTCACCTACCACAAAAATACCAAAAGGCTGGTATGCCATTATTGCGGATTCTCCATCTATTACCCGTCTGTCTGCGGTTCATGCAAGTCGGCAGATATCACCAACAAAGGTTTTGGAACGGAGAAAGTGGAAGAAGAGCTTTCCCTCCTCTTCCCGGATTCTGTCATCGAAAGACTGGATCTGGATGCAACCCGCTCGAAAAAAGCATTCCAGAATATCCTGCAGCGATTCGACAGGGGGGATACCGATATTCTGGTAGGAACTCAGATGATTACCAAAGGACTCGATTTTGAACATGTACGGGTGGTAGGCATCCTGAATGCTGACAATCTGTTGAATTTTCCCGATTTCAGGTCACACGAACGGAGTTACCAGTTGATGGCACAGGTTAGCGGTCGTGCAGGAAGAAGACACAAACAGGGAAAGGTGATCATCCAGACCTCGCAGCCCGACCATTTCATCATCCAGAAAGTGGTTGCCAACGATTACGAAGGGATGTACAACCAGCAGATTGCTGAACGGAAAGAATTCAAGTACCCTCCATTTTACAGAATGATTAGAATTACGCTGAAACACAGAGACCTTTCTGAACTGGACAGGATTGCCGACGAGAGTGCCGTGGCTTTGCGATCAAGGTTCGGCAACAGGCTCCTGGGCCCTGATTATCCTGCTGTGAACAGGATCAAACTGATGTACATGAAGCAGATGTGGCTGAAGCTTGAGCGTGAAATATCCGTATCATCAGCCAAACGTCAGATGCAGCAAATGCTGGATGGCGTCAAGGGCAGGGACAAGAACAAAACGATTCAGATTGTTGTGGATGTGGATCCGATGTAGTTGATATCTTTTCTGTCAATATCACCATCAATTTTTCGATCACACTGTTCTCGTTGAGACTAAAATACTAACTTTGAAGCCGACAAAAAAAATTATTCATGGGAAAAGTTATCGCGATCGCAAACCAGAAAGGCGGAGTTGGAAAAACGACTACCGCCATCAACCTGGCTGCGAGTTTAGCAGTTCTGGAATTTAAAGTGCTACTTGTGGATGCTGATCCTCAAGCCAATGCAACGTCAGGCGTTGGATTTGATGTCAGAAATGTCAAAACCAGCATCTACGAATGTGTGGTTGATGATGTGGATCCAAAAAGCATTATCCTCAGTACTACCACTCCGGGTTTTGACCTGATCCCATCGCATATTGATCTGGTTGGCGCTGAAATTGAGATGCTGAATATGCCCAATCGTGAAAAGGTGTTGAAATCTGTCATCGAAAAGGTCAGAAACGATTATGATTTCGTTTTCATTGATTGTTCCCCATCACTTGGACTCATAACTGTCAATGCCTTGACAGCCTCCGATTCTGTCATAATTCCTGTACAATGTGAATATTTCGCACTGGAAGGATTAGGTAAACTACTGAATACCATCAAAATCATTCAGAGCAGGTTGAATCCGGAATTACAAATTGAAGGGTTCTTGCTCACCATGTTCGATTCACGGTTGAATCTTTCCAATCAGGTACACGATGAGGTTAAGAAACATTTCCAGGATATGGTATTTGAGAGCATTATTACCAGAAATATCAGGCTTTCTGAGGCCCCAAGCTATGGCCTACCGGTTGTATCCTATGATATCGGTTCCAAAGGAGCCCAAAGCTATCTGAATCTGGCCCGCGAATTGCTGCAAAAAAACCAGATGACGAAGATGGATCACAAAGAGATTGTTTGACAAATAAGAACTTGAAAGTACTATGCAAAAACGCAATGCACTCGGCAGAGGTCTGGGAGCCCTGATTGAAGATTCAGGAATGGGTCAGGAACAGACACCTGTATCCAATGAAATTCTGATCTCTGAAATTGAAGCCAATCCATTTCAGCCACGCGTTCATTTCGACGAAGAAGCGCTGAAAGAACTGGCAGCTTCCATCAAGGAACTGGGGATCATTCAACCGATTACCCTGCGAAAACTGGCTCACCAAAAGTACCAGATCATTGCAGGAGAAAGAAGGTTCAGGGCAGCAAGGATTGCAGGTCTGACAAAGGTTCCTGCATTCGTCAGGGAAGCCGGCGACGAAGCCATGCTCGAACTGGCCCTGGTAGAGAACATACAGCGAGAAGACCTCGATGCTATTGAGGTGGCGCTGAGTTACCAGAGACTGATGGAAGAGTGCAAACTGACCCAGGAAACTCTTAGCGACAGGGTTGGTAAAAAAAGATCAACGGTTTCGAATTATTTGCGTCTGCTAAAATTGCCTGCTGTCATTCAGAAAGCCATCAGGGAACAGGAAATTACCATGGGACACGCCCGTGCACTGATCAACATTCCTGATTCAGAGACACAGGTAATGGTGTACCGTCAGGTAGTCAAATACGATTTTTCCGTTCGCAAAACAGAAGATATCGTTCGTAAATTAGATGATGGCGATGCTGAAACTTCTTCCGAACCGCCAAAAACCCACACCATGACCGATGAATTCACCGATCTGAAGAAACATCTTGGTAAGTATTTTAACAGCAACATCGGATTAAAAATTAATGATCAATACAAAGGGAAAATTGAAATCCCTTTCAAGGATTCAAAAGATTTGGAACGAATCATCGGAATTTTCGACAGACTCGATTCATAATCAAATAATTACGTTGATTTTACACTATTTTGAAAGGATTTCTTGCTGTCATTATCTTATCTGTAGTCTGCTTCAGCCTCGAAGCACAGGAGATTAATGTCCCAAAAGATAGTCTGAAAGTTTCCGTTTCACCACAAAAAAAAGTACTTTCGCCAAAGAAAGCTTCCATTTATGCTGCTCTGTTTCCAGGTCTGGGACAGATTTATAACGGAAAATACTGGAAACTTCCGATAGTATATGGTGGTTACGTAGGGATCATCTATGTACTGGGCTGGAATCAGAACAACTACAACGACTATTTTGATGCCTACCGTACAATTTCAAAATATTCGACAGTCGATCAGATGAGTAAAGCTGATAAGGATTATTTGAACGAGATGTTTAAGATTCCGTATTGGGACATGAACTCCAATCCGGCTCATTTTGATAGTTTTAAGACGCAGTTGAAAAGCGGCAAGGATTATTACCGCAAAAACAGGGATTTGAGTATCATCGCTATTGCAGCGCTTCATGTTTTAAGTATCATCGATGCAAGTGTGGATGCAAACCTCTCTGATTTTGATATCAATGATAATCTGAGCATGCATATAGAACCAATGCCGATGAACTTTGGGAAAGGTCCTAATGTCATAGGTATGAGTGTCGCTTTTAATTTTTAACTTTGAGAATTACCATGAGAATAAAATTCAAAATTCTAATTCTTACTTTGCTTGTTGTTTCAGGCAATGTTCTTGCCCAGGTTCCTGCCAAGCCGATCACGGCTGAGGAGGAGCAAAAAATCTGGAGTACTGATTCAGTTGGCAATAAAATGGCCGATAAATTGGTGAATGACAACCTGAACATGTTTGTTTCCGACAAACTTGATTCATTGGTGAATACTTGGTACATTAAAAATGCTTTCTCCTATAATAAGAGCGAATTTGATTCCCTTCCCGGAGAACTAAAGGGCTATCTTCCTGATTCCGTTTACACCAGCCGTCTTCAAGCCATTGATTCGTTCCTACCCCTGCCCTACAACGAAACTGTGCGTAATTTTATTGGTCTCTATACCATCCGTAAACGTGAACTCACTTCCTACATCATAGGTCTGTCGAACTACTATTTCCCGATTTTTGAAGAGGCGCTGGAAAGATACCAGTTGCCTCACGAGTTGAAATACCTCCCCATCATCGAATCTGCACTCAATCCTAAAGCCTTTTCAAGGGCAGGAGCTTCCGGTCTCTGGCAATTCATGATTGGCACGGGAAAGCTCTATGGACTAGAGATTAACTCCTACATCGACGAACGTAACGACCCAATCAAGTCATCAGATGCTGCTGCCAGATACCTTCGCGACCTTTATTCCATTTACGGCGACTGGCATGTCGTAATAGCTGCCTACAATTGCGGCCCGGGAAATATCAACAAGGCAGTCAGGCGTTCAGGAGGAAAACAAAGCTACTGGGATATCTATTACTCCCTTCCGAGAGAAACAAGAGGTTACATCCCTGTTTTCATTGCCGCCTCTTATATGATGCACTACGCAAAAGAGCATCAATTGCTGGCTGCAGAACCAAAATTCAAAACAACCACAGACACCATCGAGATTCACAACTATCTGAATTTCGAACAATTGGCGGCAGTGATGAATATTTCCGTGGAGGAACTCAGACAATTGAATCCGCAATACAGACGGGATATTGTTCCCGCCAGGCCTGAAAAACCATATATCCTCAAATTGCCTTCCGACAAAATTTCAGCATTCATTGACAATCAGAATCAGATATTTGCCTATAACAGGGACAAATATTTCCCAAACAATATGCTGGTACCGCTCAAGGGGCGCCATACTTCAAGAGGAAATATTGCAGATATGAAGGAGATCACGCACGTAGTGAAATCAGGCGAGAGCATTGGTACAGTAGCCCTCAAGTATAAGGTATCCATTACTGAAATCAGAGACTGGAACGATCTCAGCAAAAAAAGACGTATCCATGCTGGAGAGCGCCTTATCGTATATGTACCGGGAAAGACACTAAAGAACAAGGAAGCATCCATCGAAAAACCCAAATCCAAAGAGGCTAATCCGGCGGCTCAACAAACTGCTGATTCAAAAACACAGCAAGTCAAAACCGGAAAAGCAGCTGATTCGAAGACAACCGAGAGTCAGGAATCTGCAGCTGCCGCAGAGTACATTCTATATACCGTTCAAAGTGGTGACAGCCTGTTTACAATTGCAAAGAAATTTCCGGGAATCACGGATGCTGATATAAAGGCATTCAACAATATCCGCAATGTCAAGGGTTTGTATCCCGGACAACAGATTAAGATTCCGAAAAAGGCCTGACGCACTGAAGAAGGATAAAGGATAAAGCGTGGAACGCTTCAATCTTGATTCACTAGCAAAACATAAAACCGGAACAGTTATCTCGGAAGTAAACCACCCGGATTCTTTACGCTTACGCTGTCAACAATGTATGGCGAGTCACCGTTCCACGGTAGTCTTCCATTTTTTTCGGTATAATGTACCACGACACTCTCACCCTGCAATTTCTCAATTTTCCTTGCCACATCTTCATCCGTCACGGAAAAGAGAAATTTCTCTGAAGCAATGGCTACGTTGGAATTTGTCTGGACACTGCTCAGGATCATTTCACCTTCATAAGTCTTAAAAATAGATCCTCTGCTGGAAAACTTCTGCAGCAGTCCGGCTCTGTAACCTTCACTGTAATCAAAAAAGTACTTCCAGTATATCAGCGAGCCAAGAAGAATCAAGATTACAATCAAAGCGCGCGTTAGGAATTTTTTCATTGGGATAGAGTTTGAAGTTTTGTCTGTATCAAATTTAATACAAAATACATCATTGTCAACTATCAATTTTCAATTGCCAATTAATACCCTTTGTCGTTTCGTTGGAAAAGACGAATTTTGCAAAATATTTAAAAATTAAAAGAATGGCCGACGATAAGCAAATTATATTTTCGATGTACAAGGTGAGTAAAACATACCCACCTCAAAAACAAGTAATTAAAGATATTTCTCTATCATTTTTCCTGGGTGCTAAGATTGGCATCATCGGTTTGAATGGTTCAGGTAAATCAACACTTCTCAAGATAATCGCCGGTATTGAAAAGGATTTCAACGGCGAACTAGCCTTTTCGCCCGGTTACTCTGTAGGTCATCTCTCTCAGGATCCACAACTCGATCCGGATAAAACAGTGATGGGCATTGTTCAGGAAGGAGCACAGGAGATCGTTGATCTGCTCGCCGAATTTGAAAATATCAATCTTCAGTTTGGATTACCGGAGGTCTATGAAGATCCCGACAAAATGGACAAACTGATGGATCGTCAGGCCAAACTTCAGGAGAAGATTGATGCAACAGATGCATGGAATCTCGATAACAAACTGGAAAGAGCCATGGATGCCCTTCGTTGTCCCGACGGTGACACGCCAGTAACTGTACTTTCAGGCGGCGAACGACGCAGGGTTGCCTTGTGCAGACTATTACTTAAACAACCGGATATTCTCTTGCTGGATGAGCCCACCAACCACCTGGATGCCGAATCCATCGACTGGCTGGAGCAACATCTGCAGCAATACCCCGGAACTGTAATCTGTATCACCCACGACAGGTACTTCCTCGATAATGTGGCCGGGTGGATCCTGGAGCTCGACAGGGGTGAAGGAATACCATGGAAAGGAAATTATACAAGCTGGCTGGAACAGAAACAAAAGCGGCTCGAGATGGAGGAGAAAGGTGTCTCCAAACGTCGTAAAACCCTCGAGAGGGAATTGGAATGGGTCAGGATGAGCCCCAAAGCCCGTCAGGCAAAGTCAAAAGCCAGGTTAGGAGCCTATGAAAAACTGCTCAACGAAGACGTCAGGCAGAAAGAGGACAAACTGGAACTCTTTATTCCCAACGGTCCACGCCTGGGAGACAAGGTGATTCTTGCAGAGAATGTCTCCAAAGGTTTTGGAGAACGCCTATTGTTCGAAAACCTCAGCTTCACCCTACCACCCAATGGAATCGTTGGTGTTATCGGCCCCAATGGAGCCGGAAAAACGACCCTGTTCAAGATGATCATGGGATTGGAACATTCCGATTCGGGTACTTTCACGGTAGGTGAAACTGTAAAACTAGGGTATGCAGACCAATCGCATGCGGAACTCGATCCGGAAAAAACAGTTTATCAGATTTTATCCGGTGGTACTGACGAGGTGATGGTAGGTGGAAGAATGATCAATGCCAGGGCCTATGTATCAAAATTTAATTTTAGCGGTTCTGATCAGGAGAAGAAATGCGGTGTCTTATCCGGTGGAGAAAGAAACAGACTGCACCTCGCGCTTACGCTTAAGTCGGGCGCCAATGTTCTGCTGCTAGATGAACCCACCAACGACATAGATGTGAATACCCTACGAGCCCTGGAAGAAGGGCTTGACAGCTTTGCAGGATGTTGCGTCGTTATTTCACATGATCGTTGGTTTCTTGACCGTATTGCCACGCATATCCTGGCGTTCGAGGGAGACTCACAGATCTATTTCTTTGAGGGAAGTTATTCTGAATATGAAGAAAACAAGAAGAAAAGGCTAGGTGATGCAACGCCTCACCGTATTCGCTATAAAAAACTTGTCTGAGAAAATTGATTTGAAAAATGCGATTATTTAAATCGAATAAAAATTAAATTTTCTTCAATTAATTAATAATAAATTTACATTTAATAATAAAATATTCACTACGTTTGCACTGTTAATAGTTATTAGTAGTAGTTAGTTGATTTGGATTCGTAAGAGGTTGCCACCCCGGCAGCCTCTTTTCGTTTTTATAGATCACATTGTAAGACAGGTGATTCAATAATATTCCACCGGTTTCCCCGACATTTTTCATTGCTAAAAAACTCATTCTTAGTGTCATAATAACAACATCAATTTTCATATAAACCCGATTTTGATGGAAATAGAATCAAAAAGCGGGTTCAGCTTTAACAGCTGAACCCGCTTTTATGAGAATTTTTACAACTTGTTTACCGACTATTTATTGCAAAGAACCAATAAAAATCCGGATTGATTAAAAGGACGCTACCAGTTCACGGATAATCAGGCTCATTTTGGGTTCTGCCAGCATCGCCACGGCCTGAACCTCTTCATGCGAAATCTCCTTGATCTCTCCCGGAACCCCGCTGTCGGTAATAATTGAAATACCAAATACCAGCATATCCATATGACGGGCCACTATCACTTCCGGTACCGTTGACATGCCAATGGCATCACCACCCAATATTCTGAACATCTTGTATTCGGCCGGAGTTTCAAAGGTAGGTCCGGAAACTCCAACATAAACACCCTCTTTCAGGTCAATGCCGTTTTGAAGGGCAATCTTCTGCGCAAGTTCACGCAAATGAAGATTATATGGCTGACTCATATCAGGAAACCTTGGTCCCAGTTCCTTCAAATTGGGCCCCATCAGCGGATGATCGCCGAACATATTGATATGATCGTTGATCATCATCACATCACCGACTTTAAACTTCGGATTCAGTCCGCCACTGGCATTGGAGACGAAAAGTGTTTCAATACCCAGCGCCTTCATGACCCTTACCGGGAAGGTTACTTCCTTCATGCTGTAACCTTCATAAAAATGAAACCGGCCTTGCATGGCAATCACTTTTTTCCCTCCCAGCTTTCCAAAAATCAATTGACCTTTGTGGCCTTCGACCGTAGAAACAGGGAAATTGGGAATTTCGCCATAGGGAATACAAAATTCGATGTCAATTTCTTTGACCAGACCTCCCAGTCCTGTACCAAGAATAATGGCTGCCTTGGTTTCAAATTTTGTTCTTTCGTGAATGTAGCTCGAAGTTGCTTTTATTTTCTCCAACATATTTCAATATCTTTTTGTCAAAATCATTCTCCGGCTGATTGATAAAACTAATTCCGATCGGAATATAATACAGGTTCTTAACAATCACCTCTGGTAAATTTTCAATTTCAATTATTCTGAAAGTATCCTTTTCTGTAGTTACAATTATTTTATTCGTTGCAACCATCGACTCAAACTGATCAGCGATCTTTTCCATGTCTTTCAACGTAAAAGGATGGTGATCAGGGAAAATGGATGACACCACTGATTTGGTCGTTTGCAGCAACTTGTCCCTCAGGGATTGGGGATTGGCAATCCCAGTCACCAGCAGAATACCTGTATTTTCATCGGGTAAAAACTTCGCTTTTGCCACCACACCAGAAAAAAGAGGCGTTAATTCTCCGTATTTGATGCATGAAAAAAACAGGTCCTGGTAAGGCCAAATATGAAGGTCTTTCGTAATAATCCGTTCATCAATTGGTTTGATTTCCCTCGGGCATTTGGTTACTACGATTATATTTGCACGATCCCTGTTAGATGCTGGCTCCCTGAGTCTGCCATACGGAAGCAGGTCATCCTCAGTAATCATGCGTGAAAAATCAATGAGCAGAATGTTGATGGCAGGAGTTACGTAGCGATGCTGGAAGGCATCATCAAGCAAAATCACATCGGGTCTTTTCTCGCTGAGTTCAAGAATTTTTTCAATTCCGCGAACTCTTTTTTCATCTACGGCCACTAATACGGAAGGGAATTTACTCTTAATTTGAATAGGTTCATCTCCCACCATCCTGCTTGTCGCGTTTACATCAACCACCAAAAATCCTTTGCTCTTGCGTTTGTAACCCCGGCTTAAAACTGCCACAATAAACTTCTTGCTAAGAAGTTGGATCAAATGCTCGGTAAATGGGGTCTTTCCTGTTCCACCTACCGTTATATTGCCAACAGCTATAACGGGAACATCAAACTCCCTGCTTCTTAAAATATTTAAATTGAAAAGCATATTACGGAAATTAACTATCATTCCGTAAACCAAAGAGAATAGATAAAGGACTAATTTCTTCAAAATAGTTAATTGATTTCGAGATTATAGGGCATTCGTGTATAGATTCCTTTGGAATTGGCTTCCCTGGAGAGATTCTTCCAGTATTCGTAGTTTGTTCCCATTACCGACTCCATCATTTTATTTTGTAATCTGACAGAGAAATTTTTCAGCAGCTCGGAAAATGGATCTTTCTGTTTTGGTAATTCCCGGATGCGGTACTCTGAAATACCTGCTTTTTGCGCAGCAATTTTAAGCGCTTCCTTCATGCCACCGAAATCATCAATCAAATGATTGCTTTTTGCGTTGACACCGCTCCATACTCGTCCCTGGCCGATAGAATCGACCATTGCAGTAGTCATCTTGCGGCCTTCAGCTACATGCGACAGAAATATACCATATGTACTCTCCACATAGCTTTGCATCAGATTGGCCTCAAAGGGAGTCATTTTCCGGGTAACGGAGGGCATATCAGCATGATCGTTGGTCATCACCTTGTCAAAAGTGATACCAATTTTGTTGTTGAGCAATTCTCCAAAATTGGGGATGGTTCCAAATACGCCGATTGAACCGGTGATGGTAGTAGCATTGGCAAGGATCACTGCGGCGGGCGATGAGATATAATATCCGCCCGAAGCGGCATAATCACCCATCGAAACCACAACCGGTTTTACTGCCTGTGCCAGTTTAACTTCCCTCCAGATGACTTCGGATCCAAATGCCGAGCCTCCAGGTGAATTTACCCTCAATACAATGGCTTTCACGGTAGTGTCAATACGCGCTTCGCGGATTCCCTGTGAAACATCCTTTGAATTAATATCGTGTGAACTGTTTCCTGATCCGGTGTCAATCTCACCTTCTGCATAAACTACAGCAATTTTGTCTTTGATAAGCGCTTTGGCCTTGGTTTCGGAAGGTATTTTATCGTATTCCGAAACAGTGACAATCGGTATTTCTTCATTTACTTTTAATCCTGCCAGCGACCTTAGATCATTCAGCACCTGATCGCGGTATTTCAGGTTGTCGAAGAAATGACTCTTCTGTGCTGTTTCTGCTGTCCGGAATGTCATCACAGAATTGGCATATTCGTTTAACTGATCCACAGAAATCTTTCGTGATTCAGAGATGCCTTTCAAAAGATGGTTCCAGATAGTGGCGAGATAAAGCGTGGTTTGTTCCTTGTTAGCGGGACTCATCTTTTCATACATGTATTGTTCGACTGCAGACTTAAATTTGTTATCCTTGCCGCGTACAATCTGCATCTCAATTCCGAACTTATCCAGTGCCTTCTTAAAAAATGTATGTTCTGCACTCAATCCCCTGAAATCGAACATCCCTACCGGATTAAGCATCAAACTGTCGGCTACGGAAGCCAGAAAATAGGCTTTTTGTGAAATGGCATCCGAATAGGCATAAACAAACTTGCCACTCGTTTTAAAGTCAATCAAAGCATCTCTGATTTCTTCCGTTGTAGCGTATCCAGCACTAATTTCAGAAAGCTCAAGATAAATCCCCCTGATTTTATCATCCGTTTTGGCCTGATGAATAACATGAAAAATCTGGTTTAATCCGGTTGTGGAAGATTTCTCCATCCCGGGAAACTCAATATCTTCAAAAGGATTGTTTGATTTCCTTTCAACAATTCTGTTATCCAGCTTTAAGATCAATAAAGAATGATCCTTGACGGTTATTGTCTGCTCTCCCATACTGGCAAGGGAAGTGACAAGACCTGCCAACATAAAAATGAAAATAATCGTCGCTACCAAAATGGCAGCAAGCGAGGCAAAAAATGCTTTCCAAAAAAATTTCATATATACTTATTTTAATACTTTTATCGATCTTACCCTGATAAGTAGTCATTATCTGAGACGGAACGTTACAAAGATACATAAAGATACATACTATGCCGTTAGTTTATCTCATTTTAGGTGGAAATAAGGGAAATAGAACTGAAATGATATCCACCGCCATTGATTTGGTAACCAGCCATATCGGACAAAAAATGGCAATATCCGGACTGTACGAAAGCGAATCATGGGGATTTAAATCAGAACCATTTATAAATCAGGTAATTAAAATAGAAACGCCACTTTCACCAGCCAAAATTCTGTTGCTTTCGCAGGAGATTGAAAATAAGCTTGGACGTGTCAGAAAATCAGAAGGATATGAGGCCCGAACCATTGATATTGATATACTTTACTATGATTTAATGGTTATCAATACACCTGATTTAATTGTACCGCATCCTAAAATAGCGGTCCGAAGGTTTGTTCTCATGCCATTGACAGAAATTGCACCCGATTTAAAGGATCCTGTTACGGGTATTACAGTGATGGAAATGTTGGCCAATTGCCCCGACGGCTCTCTTGTAAAACTAATAGCTAAAAAGGATAAAGGATAAGGGAAAAAGGAAAGAACGCTTCAATCTGGATTTTTCAAATCATGTAACGTGCAACCTGTAACCTGCAACAAAGGCTAATTGATAATAGCTAAATGCTATCAGCTAATAGCTTAAAAATGAGCGTGCGGAACGACTTCCTTTGAGTCGATTTTTGCACCGAATGCAAGATCTCCGGCATCTCCCAAACCAGGAACGATGTAAGAATTTGGGGTCATTTCAGCATCAATTGCTCCAACCCAAATGGTTACCATATCGGCAGGTAATTTATCAAGGATGTAGTCAAGACCTTGTCGGCTGGCGATCAGCGAAACAAGATGGATGTGTTTTGGTTCACCTTTTTCCAGCAAAGCGTGGTAACCAACCTCCATGGATGAACCGGTAGCCAGCATGGGATCACAAAGAATGACTACTTTATTGTCAAGCAGTGGTGAGGCAATGTATTGAAAGTCAATGTGAAAATTTCCGTTTGGATCATATTTTCTGTAGGCAGATATGAAACAGTTCTCAGCCTGATCAAAGCAATTCAGCAATCCCTGGTGCAGCGGTAATCCCGCTCTCAGGATCGTGGCAAGAACGGGCTGCTGTTCCAACACCCTCATTTTTGCAACACCCAATGAAGTAGTCACATCGATGTCCTTGTAAGATAGCTCTTTGCTGATCTCGTATGCGAAGATTTCTCCCACACGTTCAAGATTCTTCCTGAAACGGAGTGGATCTTTTTGAATTACCTCGTCGCGTATTTCGGAAAGGTATTGATTGAAGAGGGAATTGCAATCACCAAGTATGTGTACCATCAGAGATTTTTGGTAAAAATAAAAAAAATATCCTTCAGGTAAAACAGGAACTATTTAAGCATGGATGAAGAACTCAAATAATTTTTGTCCGGATTGTAAAGGAACAGGCAGGTGCCTCCCTTGATTGCATCGATGATCAATTTATTCAGTTCGGGTGGCAATGCAGGACACCCCAGGCTTCTTCCAAGCCTTCCGTACTTATGGATGAATCCTTCAGTTGCATAATCAGCAGCATGCACAATAATCGCCCTTTTCTCGGCATTGTCGTTTATGCCTTTCTCAACGCCATTGATCATGAGTGAAAAACCGGTATGAGATCCCATGACTGGATTTTCAGTTACATAAAAACCAAGGCTGCTCTTCAAGGATCCTTCCTTGTTGGAAAAAGAACGGGCAAATTCATCCCCTGTGTTTCTTCCATGGGCGACATAGGTATTGAAAAGAAGTTTCCTGTTCTTCAGGTCAATCACATACAATCGCTTCTTATTGCTCGACTGGGAATAGTCGGCGATGGTTACGATATCACGATTTAGCAATTTTCCGCTCAAACTCAGTTTCTCCCAACCTTTGATGGCAAGATCAAATATTTCTCTGGTCAAACCGGTTTCAGTCAGATTAATCGCTGAGAAAATTTCATTGATATTAAATTTATCAGCATTCGCTCCTCCCCCGCGTGCCTGATTGACCACGGGGAGTAAAAACAATATCAGATAAAATAATAGCTTCTTCATGTGGCGAAGGTATGTATAAATTCAGCCACGACCTAAAAAAGAATGGAACGAACGACAACGACTGTGCATCTGGCAACATTATATAGGTCGCGCAAAGCACGCAAAGATCGCAAAGGAAAAGAATTGATTCTTAATCTGCTTTGCGTTCTTTGTGTTCCTTGCGCAACACATTTGGAATTTCAGAAGTGCCAGTTGTGTTCATTATGGAACAAATTCTGAAACTTCACAACATTCCTTCATCCGCAAAACTGAAGTAACCGGATTGTGTGATAATCAGATGATCGATCACAGGAATCTCCATGAGTGCAGCTGCCTCTTTAAGTTGCCGGGTAATTTTCTTGTCGGCATCGCTCGGATCCAGGTTCCCTGATGGATGATTGTGGCAGAATATCAATGAGGTGGCATGCTTTTCAAGGGCAGATTTCAAGACAAGGCGTACATCTATCACGGTACCGGTAATCCCGCCCTGACTAAGCTTTTGCTTGTCTATCACCTTGTTCTGGCGATTCAGAAAGAGTACCCAGAACTCCTCATGGGGAAGATCACCTATTTCAGGACGAATGTAGTTTGCGGCATCCCTGCTTCCCTTGACTTGCCAGTTGTCCAGCGCCTCGGTCTGATTTCTTCGTCTGCCGAGTTCCATGGCAGCAATAAGTGTTACGGCCTTGGCATTACCGATTCCTCTGAACCGCTTCAGCTCATCGCAATTCAGCTTTCCAAGTTCATGCAGGTTATTGTGAATGGAATCCATGATACGCCTCGACAATTCGACAGCAGATTCATTGCTGTTGCCGCTTGAAATCAGAATAGCTATCAACTCACCGTCAGTAAGGGATGAGATTCCCCTGTTGATTAATTTTTCCCTGGGCCTGTCCTCGACAGCCCAGGCCTTGATGCCAGGTTTGCCATAATTGTTCATGATTCGGGATAGCCCGGGGGAGGTTTGACCGGACATGCCATCCTCCTCAAGTTACAACAAAACGGGGAGAAAAACGAAAATATGGCACAAAAAAAGGCACCCAATTTGGGCACCTTCCTAAAAAATATTGCTTGAACTAATTAAAGTGCGTTGACGTGAAGTGTCAGACTTGATTTCAGGTTTGACGCCTTGTTTTTGTGGATCACATTGGTTTTAGCCAATTTATCCAACATACCCACAACTTTGGGAAGAAGCTCTGCAGCCTTTTCTTTTTCTGTAGTCGAACGCAATTCGCGAACGGCATTACGGGTTGTTTTAGAATAATACTTGTTGTGAATACGGTGAACTTCACTCTGTTTTGCTCTTTTGATCGACGACTTATGGTTTGCCATTGTATAAGAATTTCTTTTTTAAATAATTATCGTAGTCTGTAGGGGATTCGAACCCCTATGGCAAGAATGAAAATCTTGAATCCTAACCCTTAGATGAACAGACCATCTGAAACTTCCCTGTTTGGGGTCGTAAAATTAATATTTTTTTTGTTAAGACACAATTTTACCAAAAATTTCGGTTTTTTATTGTGAAAGTAGTCTGTAGGGGATTCGAACCCCTATGGCAAGAATGAAAATCTTGAATCCTAACCCTTAGATGAACAGACCATTTGAAACTCTTTTTGTCTCTAAAAGAGTTGAAAACCTTGGAAAACCGATCATTTATCGCGTAACAAACTGCTTCGATTTTCGCGATGCAAAGAAAAGATTTTTTTCCCGGAAAGACAATAGCCTTTTCAAAAAAAATGATTGCAACGCAATTAGGAGGAAATAGAGAGTCCGTAAACGGACAAAACTGTTCAATGATCCTTTTTATTTGAATACAAACCACTCTTGTCCCTTCGCCGGAATACTAAATTCAATCCATATCTGACTACTCGCATCAACAGGAAGAACCCTGATCTCACCTTTTGAACTGACCAATGTCGCACTCTCCCTGATCCCGGTGTAATAAAGATTTACCCTGATTCTTCGCTGGATAGTCACATTCAACGGATTGTATATCATCAGCAGTCCCTTCTCGACACCCCGGGGATCTGCGTGCAGAATACCGTCATAGTCTCTTCCGTCAGGTCGTCTGATATGAAGAATGTCTCCATCCAGAATTCGGCGGTGCTGTTTGTAAAAACTGACCCATCGTTTGACAAGTTCTTTTGTTTCGGGAGCATCATACAGTTGGGGCCCACGGTAGCAAGCCTGAACACCGGCTCCGAAAAGGTTGGCCAATCGCTGTCCATAATGAGGCAGATGTTCTTTCAGCGGCTCAATGGTAGCAGCCTTGCCTCCGCCCTGGTATTCCACCAGCGGAACGAACATCCATCCCATAGAAGGTGTTTTTCGCCAGGTACCGTCATAAATATTCTGGCGCTCGATGATTTCCTGCTGTTCGCGAGGAAGCGACCAGTTACTTTCGCGGTACCCCATGCCGCATTTATTGCTGCCATTCAGGTAATAATTATCGGGAACATTCAGGTAGATGCCTTTCCCCCTGCACCAATTGTAAAAATCGGAAATCCTTTTGTGTTGTGTCCATTGCGAATCATCCACCCCCTTGTGACCCGGGTGAACTGTTGAAATACATAGGTCACCGGGATAATTACCGTCATGTTCCAGAACGTCAAGTCCCGTTTTTTCATAAAAATTATACAACTTCTCAAAATAGCTGATCCCCCATTCGCTATCGAGGCAGGGAGAATTGCCAAAGCGCGGTTTTTGCCCTTCAGGAAGCAAAACATCCTCCTTCTTGTTAATACTTCTGCTGGCAAGAAGGGAATATCCGCCAAGAGCAATTCCCTTTGAATGAGCATAATCTGCAAGCTTCTTCATCCGTCTGATATTTGCATCACTTTGGTCTTCCAGATCGAAACCACTGCCAAAAGTCATTATTACCAGCTCGAACCCAACTTCCGCACATTGGTCAATGGCTTTCCTGACGGCTTCATCGTCGGCTTTCCTGACATGCATCAAGATCGGATTTTCGATAACCCAGGGAGCCAGGGCACGCATGGCACGCCGCTCTTCAAGGCCTTTGCGCTCCCTGTCACTTCCATCATGCAGCAACTCCCAGGTTCGGTAAGTACAGAATGTCGTGCCAGGCAAAATCTCTTGCGCCGGCCCAATTTTAGGTGAAACCTCGAGAAGGCAGGGTGTGGTCCGTTCGTAATTGACCTGTGTAAGATAAAGTGAATCCTTGCACCATTTAGCACTGGTTTCCAGCACCTGATCCTCCGTTGTACCACCAAAACTATAATCAGTAAGGATTGTCATGTTGGGATTGGACCATTTCTTAAGACCGTCAACCTCACTCTCCGGCTCTGTCGCGGCAAGGATTTCGCTCTTGAAACGATCCAGGCGAAAGGATCGGCCGGAACTATTTTCGACCGTCAGCCACTTGCAAAAAAGAGGCATGTTGTCGTACAATTCGTAATGGATAGAAACTTCAATCCCCTTCAGGAGATCAGGATTCATGGTTCCCTTCAATTTTTCCTGTTTCTGAAGAATGAGCTTAACTGCATTCTCCTCTAACTTATAGGTGAAAATCAATTCTTTACCCGGGGCAGGCCATGGAAGATCTTTCGGCATCCATTCGGCCCTTTTTTTCCATGGAAATCGCTCCTTAATTGATTCGATGCGGTAATCCTTCAACTGAAAGGAGGCAGGATCAGGTTTCATCTGTCCAATCCATTCCGGAAGAAGGTAATTGTGAATTGGCTGGCCAGTGAGACCGCCTACCGGGATAGTTAGTCCATCGATGGTCAGCTCTGCTTCAGGGCGTACGGATCTCAGCAGCGATACATCCTTCGCAATCATATCGAGCGAGACGGTTGCGCCATTTGGCTGGGTAGTGAAGGATCTGCTTACCAATCCATTTGAGAATATCAACTGACCATCTCCCGACGAATACAATTGCGCTATAGCCTGAATTGGATCAACAAGCCAGTCACCGTAAACTGCTGCCTTTGACCTCTCATAAAGCGGCAACCCGCTATTTTGCTGTGAAAATGCTTCCATGGAGCAGCAAATTAATACCACCAGTAGAATTTTCATGCTATAAAAATTTGTTTTTAATGGTAGTATGGAACTCTATTCTGCAGTAAAATAGCATCATCCAGTTGTACTTTGTTAGCCAAAATGTTCGTTTCATATTGGATTCCAGATTAATTGCCTGCAATAAATTTGTACACTTTCCCCTTCACGGATGGGAAAATCAGAAGATAACCATCTTCACTTTTCATGGAAGATACCGGAGAACCTTCAAGATGAAGAGGAACAGCTGATCTGACTTTGCATGAACCTCCGCAAAGTGATTTCACCTCAGATGAAATCAAATGATGATTCTCCCAATTCATTCCGATAATAAATCCTCCCCTGGCAACCAGTCCTGTAACATTCCCTTTCTCCCAAACAGTTGGCAAAGCCGGCAGCATGTCAATGCAGCCATTGTGGCTTTGCAACAGCATTTCAGCAATACCAGCCGTTGCACCAAAATTACCATCTATCTGAAAAGGAGGATGTGCGCAGAAAAAATTATAGAAAGTACCCCCGCTGTTGTTGAAATCAATCCCAAGGTTCCCTGCCGGCCGCAAAAGATTCTTCAGCATCAGGTAGGCATGATCACCTTCTTTGAGTCTGGCCCAGAAATTAATTTTCCAGGCCAGCGACCAACCTGTGCCTCCGTCTCCCCTGCCTTCCAGACTTTTCTTCACTGCCATGGCCATCCCGGGATTCTTGTAGGTATCCAATCCCGTGCCGGGATACAGCAAATAAAGATGCGAGACATGCCGGTGGGTGAGTTCCGTTTCCGGAAATGGTTGTGCCCATTCCATCAGCCGGCCATCAGCAGCGACTTGTGGAACCGCAAGATTGTTGAGTGCCGTTCTGATCTTTTCTGTTAATGGTTCCCTGATCTCCAGAACTTCAGTTGCCTTGAGAACATTGGTGAAGAGTTCATGAATGATTTCCTGGTCGTGTGATGGGCCCATGCTGATCTGGCAGATTGACCCGTCAGGCGCCTTGAAACTGTTTTCGGGGGAGGGAGAAGGTCCTGATACAAGTTTCCCGGTTATGGGGTCCTTCACCAGCCAATCGAGATAAAACTCGGCAGATTTCAGCAGGATGGGATAAACCCTTTCGAGGTATTTCCTGTCGAGGGTAAAAGTGTAATGATCCCAAAGGTGCTGACACATCCAGCCACCTGCGCCCACATGCATACCCCATCCCGGATTTTCTCCTGGCGCAGTAAAACCCCAAATATTTGTGATTGGATGAACGCACCAGCCTTTGGCATGGTACTGCACGGAAGCCGTCAATTCACCGGGACGAACCAGGGATTCAATCAGATCAGTGAGTGGAGGATGGCACTCCGCAAGGTTGGTGACATCTGCAGGCCAATAATTCATTTGCACGTTAATATCGGTATGGTAATCGCCGTTCCATGGTGTCTGGATTTTGTTGCTCCAGATTCCCTGAAGGTTGGCCGGAAGGGATCCTGCCCTGGAAGAAGAGATCAGCAAGTACCTTCCGAACTGGAAATAGAGTTCCTGAAGGCGGAGGTCGTCAGGACGGTACTTTTGGTTCTTCATTCGGCTGTCAGTTGGAATAGTATCAGGTTCATTACCGGAAAGATTCAATGCCACTTTCCCAAAAAGTGCCGAATAGTCTGAAACATGCCTTTTCAACAGTTCATCAAAAGATTTCGATGAGGCTTTTGACATTTGATCAATTGTTGTGATTTGAGGGTCAACACCCTTATAATCTGGAAATTCCTGTTTGTAATCTGTCGCAGCCGTTAAAACAAGTGTTACCTGGTCCGCATTCCTAACAGTCAGTTTTGCATCACCAACAATTACCTTGCCTCCCTGGGCAACTGCTTTCAAACGGACCGCATAAGCCATTCCGGAACCACCTTTGCCATTGTCAAGCACTCCTGACATGATCAGATGATCCTTGGCTGAAAGTGTCTTAAATCTTTCCTGACGGGATATTGTAGATGAAAAGCTGACGGCGCCCCTGCGATCAGAAGTGATACGCATCACAATCGCCCTGTCGGGATAGCTTGCAAAAATTTGACGGGTATATCGGATCCCTTTCTGAAGGTAGGTAACGCGAACTAATCCTTTGTCCAGATCAAGTTCACGGCGATAGTCAGAATAGCCTCCTGATTGCCCGAAATCAAGCCACCAGTCACCCAATGTCTGAAAGGAGCCGTATGGCGCAACTGCACCGTTTCCCTTCCCTGAACCGGCTCCCTTGCAGATTTGTGTCTTTTCGGTTAGCCAAGTAGCCTCTTTGCAATTTCCTTCCCAAATCAATTGCCTGATTTTGGCCAATGCGGGGTATGCATCGGGATTGTTGTTGTCGTCGGGGCTGCCCGACCAAAGGCTTTTTTCGTTCAACTGAATCCGTTCCCTGTTCACATCCCCAAACACCATGGCACCGAGAAAGCCATTGCCTACCGGGATCGCCTTTAACCATTCAGCATCATTCTTCCACCCATTCTTATCATCTTCAACTACAGCGTTGGCGGGACTTTTATACCAGATGCGGAGAGAATGTTCATGGGGATTTGCATAGACAATTGCCTGGAAGGCCAGGAAGAAAAGCAGGAATAGAAGTTTCATTTTACAGTTCTTTATTATTGACTTTGTTCTGTTGACTAAGGTAGGAAAAGATGTGGAAAGGAAAACCATGTATGGAAATTCAAGGCAAAAATCGATTGGATCTCAGGAAGTATTTGATTTGAACTTATTAATTGGGAATAAAAAAATTGGAGGCCGTAATTTACGATCTCCAATTCTCATTTGGCTCTCATTTAAAGCATCTGCATATTCCAGAAATTAATCAGAAATTTCAGAATCAATCAATACTATCCTTGTGCAGCAATCAATATCTCCAGAATCTTCTTCCCTGCTGCTGCAACAGAGGTACCCGGGCCGAAAATAGCCACAACTCCGGCATCGTAGAGGAATTGATAATCCTGTGAAGGAATGACACCCCCGGCAATGACCATAATGTCTTCACGTCCAAGTTTTTTCATTTCTTCGATAACTGCAGGTATCAGGGTCTTGTGACCGGCTGCCAGTGAAGAGATTCCCATCACATGCACATCATTCTCGACGGCTTGTTTGGCTGCCTCTTCCGGAGTCTGGAACAGGGGTCCCATATCCACATCGAATCCAAGGTCAGCATATCCTGTGGCAACCACTTTGGCGCCACGATCGTGTCCGTCCTGACCCATTTTAGCAATCATAATCCGGGGCTGACGGCCCTCTTTTTCTGCAAATTCTTTAACCAGCTCTTTCGCTTGGGTAAAGTCGCTGTCATTCTTAGCTTCTGATGAATACACGCCTGATATGGTTCTGATGGTTGCTTTGTATCTTCCTACAATTTTCTCACACGCGAAGGAAATTTCACCTAAGGTAGCACGTTTTTGTGCAGCATCGATGGCCAGTTCCAGCAGGTTGCCCTCGCCGGTTCTGACTGATGCCGTTATCGCTTCGAGGGATGCCTGGACTTCCGCCTCATTGCGATTGGCCCGCAAGTGATTTAATCGTTCAATCTGGGAAAGCCTGACAGCGCTGTTGTCGATCTCGAGGATGTCAATAGGATCTTCCTTCTCCAGCCTATATTTATTCACACCAATAATGGCCTGTGAAGCGGAGTCGATGCGACCCTGGGTTCGTGCTGCAGCCTCTTCGATGCGCATCTTGGGCACACCTGTTTCAATGGCTTTGGCCATTCCGCCAAGTTCTTCCACCTCTTCGATAAGCGCCCATGCTTTCCGCATCAATTCATTGGTCAAACTTTCGACATAATAGGAGCCGGCCCACGGATCGAGTGAACGACAGATTTCTGTCTCCTGCTGCAGGTAGATCTGGGTGTTCCTGGCAATCCTGGCGGAGAAGTCGGTTGGCAAGGCAATGGCTTCATCGAGCGCATTGGTATGCAAAGACTGGGTGTGACCGAGTGCAGCCGCAAGCGCTTCAATGCAGGTTCGTCCAACATTGTTGTAAGGATCCTGTTCCGTGAGCGACCAGCCGGATGTTTGTGAGTGGGTGCGCAGAGCCATGGATTTGGCACTTTTGGGATTGAACTGTTTGACCATTTTGGCCCAGATCATCCTTGCAGCACGCATTTTGGCGATCTCCATGAAATGGTTCATTCCGACACCCCAGAAGAATGAAAGACGGGGCGCAAAAGCGTCAATATCCAGACCCGCCTTGATCCCGGTACGGATGTAATCCAGGCCGTCAGCAAGGGTGTAAGCCATTTCAATATCCGCGGTAGCGCCTGCTTCCTGAATATGGTAACCAGAGATAGAGATTGAATTGAATTTGGGCATTTTTTTCGAAGTGAATTCGAAAATATCCGCGATAATCTTCATGGAGAATTCAGGCGGATAGATATAGGTATTTCTTACCATGAATTCCTTGAGGATGTCATTCTGAATGGTTCCTGCCAGTTCCTCCAGTTTCGCTCCCTGCTCGAGTGCTGTCACGATATAAAAGGCCATGATGGGCAGAACCGCACCATTCATGGTCATCGAAACAGACATTTTATTGAGCGGAATCTGATCGAAGAGAATCTTCATGTCCAGGATTGAATCGATGGCAACCCCTGCCTTTCCCACATCTCCTGTCACCCGCGGATGATCGGAGTCGTAGCCACGATGGGTGGCCAGGTCGAACGCAACAGATAATCCCTTTTGTCCGGCTGCAAGATTCCTGCGGTAGAATGCATTGGACTCTTCTGCAGTCGAAAAACCTGCATATTGACGAATCGTCCATGGTTGCATCACATACATAGTGGAGTATGGTCCGCGGAGAAATGGCGCTTTACCGGCGGTATAACCAAGATGTTCCATTCCTTCGAGATCTGCCTTCGTGTAAGCTCCCTTTACAGGAATTAACTCAGGTGTCAACCAGATGTTTTCTGGAATGGCCTTCTTCCCTGATTCCTTGAATTCTCCCTTCCCCGGGCAACCTTTGATCTCTATATCTTTGAAGTTTGGCGTCATAATTTATTGTTTTTCATTCTTGAATTTTCGGTCCCTGAGCCTGGACTCCCCTGAGCTTGTCGAAGGGTCGAAGGGTTCAATTTTCGATTACTCTAATTCATCATTGTCGAATCGTCAAATTGTCGAATTAATTAATTCCAAGCATTTTATTGTATTCCGTCAAGGCTTCCAGTAAATTGGTTTTGACGTTGATAAAGTTCTTGATTCCAATCTCTTTGAGTTCGTCCATGCACGGAGGAGCTCCTGCAACTACCAGTATGGCTCTGCCTTTGAGTTGTCCGAAAAGGTTCGGAGCAAGTTCCGCATACTCCTCGTCCGAACTGCAAAGGACGACCAATTTGGCTCCGGCTTCCAGTACAACAGCAAGGCCTTCTTTAATGGTGTCGAATCCATTGTGATCCTGCACCTCATATCCTGCTGCTGCAAAGAAATTACAGGAGAATTGGGCCCTTGCCTTCCTCATGGCCAGATTGCCAATCGGCAGCATGCAGGCTTTGGGTCGGCTGTTTATAGCCGAATACAAATCCGTAGTATAACGGATAGACTCGAATTGACTGGCTCCCCTGAAAAGTTTCAGGGTTTCCACCTCGGCACCTTCGATGGTATGATCCTCCATATCAAAGAGCGAGGCATCCAACCCTGGTTCGAGAACTTCGTTGATATTGGCGAATTGATTCACGCCCAAAATGTTTTCGCGACGGGAGGCGATGGCCTTGCTCCGCTTCCCTGCCATATCATTTACTTGAGATTGAATAAAACCCTTGCGGAAAGCAACCAGAAAACCACCCTTTTCCTGGACTTCGAGGAAAAGTTTCCATGCCTGTTCGGCAATTGAAGCGGTCAAAACTTCAATATAATAGGATCCTGCTGCAGGATCAGCAATTTTATCCAGATGCACCTCTTCTTTTAGAAGCGCCTGTTGGTTGCGGGCTATGCGTTCTGCGATTGCAGTAGGCTGTTCATATATCGAGTCAAAAGGCAGCACGGTCAGCGAATCTGCTCCTCCGAGCACGGCAGACATGGCCTCAGTCTGGGTTCTGAGCAGGTTGACGTAAGGGTCATAAATGGTTTTGTTCCAGGTTGAGGTTTCGCAGTGAGCATACATTTTTGTTGCACTCAGACAAAATCTGCCGTCAACGGTTGATTCTTTACATTGGCAGACAGGATTGTAAGCCTTAACAATATTGGCCCATAGCATTCGGGCAGCCCGAAGTTTCGCCAGTTCCATGAAATAGTTACCTCCCACTCCGAAATTGAACCTGATTTTTTTTGCTGCCAAAGCCGCATCAACACCAAGATCTGTCAATTTAGTCAGGTATTCCGCGCCCATGGCAAGTGAGAAACCAAGTTCCTGCACAATGGAGGCCCCTGCATTGTTAAAATAGATCCCATTGACAGCCAGCAATTGAAGATGAGGATATTTTTCTCCCCATTCAACAATCGTTTTTGCTTTTTCAAAAGCCTCGGCATCCCCGTGGCAAAATTTACCACGCAGGGCAAACCGCCCGATGGGATCATGATTTATTGAAAGCCGAAGGGTGGCAGGATCTGCCTTTGTTTCAATCAGAAATGCAAGGAGTGTTTCAAAAAACAATTTATGCTTGCAGGAAAGCACAAAATTGATTTCCACTGCCTCAGCATGAATACCTTTCAATAATATTTTCAAGTCATCGACAGTTACCTGGATGCATCCTCTAAAGACGAAACCAAGTGATGTAACCCCCTTGTTCAGGATATCCAATGCTTTGAGATTGGCTGATAAAATGTCGGATACAATAATATCCTGTCTTACAAGCCAGTTGTTTCCGACACAACTTTTCCCACGTACAAATGGAAACTGGCCTGGAATACTCTCCGGAAAATCAAGGCCTTCGATATTTTCTGCCCGGTAAAATGGCCGAACATTAAATCCTTCATTGGTTTTCCAGATCAGACTCTTTTCGTAATCCTTTCCCTTCAGATCGATGTGGATTTGTTCCTCCCAGGCTACCGTTGAAACGGACGGAAACTCTGTAAGCATTTTTATATCTTTCTCATTCATAGGATTCTAACTATTTAGGAAAATCAGAGTGCAAAGTTAATCCTTTCAAAATTAATTAAATGAAATTGCATGTTTTTTTAACATTAAATTCCTCTTTTTACCTGAATCCTTACCTTCAAAACATTTTTAATGCTTTGCCTTAAACTATTTAGACAATTCAATGTCAAATGAATAGTTTAGATTGGTTAGATAAAACAAAAACCCTTCAGTTATCACCTGATATCTGGAGGGTTGATTTTTTAATTTCCAATTCGTTCCCTGAGCCTGGACTCCCCTGGGCCTGTCGAAGGGTCGAAGGGTTCGATTGCAGATTTTCGATGCGGGAACGTCATTCAGACTTTGATGGTTCGTAAGCAGAATCCATCGGACAGTTTGCTAAAATTTGACTATCTTGCAGATAACGACCTGTTTATCAAAGGTAAAACGCATGAAATATACGCCTGAAGTTAGGGCGTACCTTGACGACTGTAATTCTCCATTCTGCATTCCTGCGTTCTGTGGCACATTGCTTATCAGCATAGCATTGGTTTTCCCCGAAACATCGTACAATTCAATGGAGACATTCATTGGCTCTGCCAACAGGTATTCATATTTCAGCTTATCCATAAACGGGTTCGGCGAAACCACAACCTTTTTATCTGATGCATCAACAACACCTGACGAAGTTTTCGACTGGGTAAGAGCAAATGTTCCGATTGTTGCACTTTTAGTACTGAACTGTTGTGTGTTGGTGCTTGCGGATCTTGTAATCACCGGAGTTCCGCCATTGGGCCTGCTTTCGATAATATTCAGGCTTAAAACAGGATACCTGTAACCGGGAGCATACCAGTTGTACTTCGTAATCGTAAAATCATTCGTTCCGCACATATTCACCTGCAAACCCTTCTTGACCGATTTGACCCGCAATGCGTCTTCATACACTTTATCCGGAAGAATCAGCTTGCCCGCCCCATCGGCCACAACCAAAATGTCCCCCACCAGGTCAATTGCGCTTGTACCGCCATACCAGGCTACCCCACTGAAATGATCTGTAAAATGGTCACCGAAGGAAAACGGATATTTCATTTTTATGATCGGATCAGAATAACTTAATACCAGTTTTTGCTCTGCGTTTATATACCCCTGCTCAATAAGTTCCTGGTCTGAAGAACTCATAAAATATTCGTACCCGTTCTCGTCAAGTGTGAGTCCATAATCATTTATGCCATTCATTCTTGGAAGTTCTGCACATTGGATGGTACTGACTACACTCTTGTTGGTATCCTGGATTTTTGAAAAATCCCAGATTTGACCACTTCCGGAATTGCCAGGATCTGAAAACTGAATCTCCCGGTAAGTGTTGGAATCACATACGCGAAGGGAATTACTCTGCCAGGTCAGTGCGGTTTGGGCAAGGAGACCTGCAGGCTGGAACAAAATAAGAAAGGCAACAACCCGGTTCTTCATTTTAAGTGAGTATTTTTATTGAATGGAGTCTAACTTAAATTCATTCAGAAGCATAAATTTAAACAAAAATGCAGCCCCTTTTGTTGCCCCGATTCATTGAAAAAAGCAATTATGTATTTGTCAATAATGCCAGAAAATTCAGATCCAGTTTTTCGAAATGATGAAATGGAGAGCAAAAAGGAGAAATCCACCAAAAAAATACCGGCAAGATGAACTAACCGGTATTTGTTATATGCAATAAAAAAAGGAATTGGTATTACCTTTTCGGTCTTTCCAAAAGCTTAAAGAACTGATCCAACTGTGGAAGAATCACGATCCGGGTACGACGGTTGGCTGCCTTCCCTTCGGCGGTGTCGTTGGTTCCGACCGGCTGATACTCGCTGCGTCCTGCCGCAGTCATCATGGAAGGGCTCAATCCATATTTATGCTGAAGCACGCGAACGACAGCCGTGGCCCTCTTTACACTAAGATCCCAATTGTCAATCAGATCGCCTCTTTCGAAAGGAACATTGTCAGTATGGCCTTCCACCATGAACTCAATGTCCTTCTGATTCTTCAGCACAAGCGCCACTTTCCCCAGTATTTCACTCGCGCGATCCGTGATGTTGTAGCTTCCACTCTTGAACAACATCTTGTCGGATATATCGATATAAACGACTCCTTTGTCAACCTTGATGTTGATATCCTTATCGTCGAGATTGCCAATAGCCCCCTTCAGATTCATGACGAGCGCCATATTAAGCGAGTCGCGCTGGGCCAGAGAGGATTGAAGGCTGAATATCATGTTGTCTTTGACGCCCATGTTTTCCATCGACTTCTTGATGCTTTCCGCCTGTGAACTGGAGATAACAGAAAGATTCTCAAGTTGTTTCAGCGCCTGAGTATTGTTCTCTTTCAAAAAGGTATTTTGCTCCTTCAGGGAGGACAACTGTGATTGAAGATCGGCAATCTTCGTTTCATAGACTCTACCCTTACTTTCACAGTCAGATAAAACCTTCCCCGTTTGCTCATGTGCTGATTTTTCCTGAGCAAGCCGGCTCTCAGAAGCCTTAAATTTTTTGGAACTGACACATGATCCGAGAATGGCAGCTGCAAAAAACAAAACAATAATCTTTGTCTTCATAATTTTTATTTTAAATTTTTCCAATTCTATTCTTCTACTTTGGACAATCACAATTTTGCCACAAAGAAAACAATTGAATGAATAATTATGTTTTTGAATTACAAAATTAGTGTTTCTCTTTGGTCAAAACTCCTTCATAATCATTTGTTAACAAAAAATAACGTTTTAACAATGTTATCTCCCGGAAATTGGAAAGCGAATTAATTTGATCACATTTTCTTAACCTCCGGGAGAAAACTTTCCGATGCATCTTTCGTTTCAATTAGAAACAAACATACATCGCATGTCTTTAGAAACCAATATATTGAATATTCCAGAACCAAAAGCTAAACGAATAGTGATCGTAGGGGGTGGCTTCGGAGGATTAAAACTTGCCTTGAAAATGGCCAAACGCGATTTTCAGGTCGTTTTGATTGACCGGAACAATTACCATCTGTTTCAGCCTTTGCTTTATCAGGTGGCCATGTCGGGACTGGAACCAAGCGCGATCTCTTTTCCCTTGAGAAAAGTGCTTCAGAATACGAACATTCATTTTCGGATGGCAGAATTGGAATCGGTTCAGCCTGAAAGCAAAGAAATTTCGACAGACATAGGTCGGTTAAAATACGACTTTCTAGTTCTGGCGACCGGTGCCAGGACCAATTTCTTTGGCAATGAAGCCATCGAGAAGAATTCCATGCAGATGAAATCTGCTCCGGATGCCCTCTTTATCCGGAATAGAATTCTCAAAAATTTCGAGAAAGCGCTCAATAAGGACAAGAAAGAAGATATCCAGACTTATCTGAATGTTGCCATCATCGGTGGAGGCCCGACGGGTGTTGAATTGGCAGGCGCTGTGGCCGAAATGAAGAAGTATGTACTACCAAAGGATTATCCTGAACTTGACATCAGCAACATGCATATCATGCTTTTCGAAGCATCTCCCCGTTTGTTGGCCGGCATGTCGGTCGACTCTTCCCATACTGCAAAAGAATACCTCGAAAAACTAGGGGTGGAAGTTAGAACAGGAACTGCTGTAATCAATTATGATGACCGGGTACTGACACTTCCAAACAATGAGACGATCAACGTGAAGAATGTAATCTGGGCGGCTGGGGTAACATCGAACAGAATTGAGGGTATTTCAGATAACTCCTATGGAAGGAACAACCGGCTGCTTGTCAACAGATTCAACCAGGTGGAAGGCTATCCCGCTATTTTTGCACTGGGAGACAATTCTTTCATGACGGAAGAGGCTTTTCCCAACGGGCACCCGCAAGTTGCACAGGTAGCCATGCAACAAGCCAGTCTGTTATCGGTCAATATCCTGAATATTAGAAGAAACAAGCCTCTTAAACCCTTTCACTATCATGACAAAGGTTCCCTTGCGACTGTTGGGCGTCATCTTGCTGTAGCAGATTTACCTTTTGGCAAATTCAAAGGATACTTCGCCTGGATATTGTGGTCGATCGTTCATCTGCTCTCAATCATTGGAGTCAAAAACAAAATTTTCGTCCTGGTAGACTGGATATGGAAATACATTACCTATGACCAGGCACTGAGACTGCTGATCAAGCACAAGGCAAAATATTAATCGGGGATGGAGGAACAATCAAATTTTCTTCTCTCTCCAGTTTCCTTTCTTGAGATACCAAAGCGAGAATAACCCTATCAGGGAAAAGTAAACATATTCGGCCACCCACACCCATTCAATATGACCTTTCAGGTGGACGGCTATCAGCCAGGTATATCCAAGATAGGCAGACAATGTGACTGCCTCAATGACGAATGAGGTCTTTGTATTGGCCGTTCCAAGTACCCCTGAGAAAAACATGCTCATTACAGAAAAGATAACCAGGGCTCCCATGATGATGTAATAGGATGGTATTGTGGCTTCCGAAAGGGAAATATTGTTGGTATAAATGGATATGATGATACCCGGGAAAAAGATAACCACTGCGATAACTGCTATCATGGACAGAAAACTGAATCTGACGATTTTGAAAATAATGGGCATCACACTTTCGGGTTTTCCCTCTCCAAGGGTCTTACTAACCAGTGTGCTGGTGACTGATCCCAACGCCCAGCCGGGAATCATCAGGAAAATATAAATGGAACGAATGATGTTGGATATAGCCAGCGACCTCTCACCCATCTTTTCAACCATCATGAAAAATACAAACCAGCTGCCTATCGAGAGCACGAACTGTAACATAACGAAGATTGATATGCTCAGTGTGCTTTTGATGATACTCAGATCGGGTTTCACAAATCTGAAGAGTTGATATTTTTTCAGCTTTTTGTTCCCGCTGGTTATCCAGATAAAAAAGAGCAGAGCTGCAACTTCTGAGATGGACGAGGCAATTCCGGCACCCTGTATTCCCATTTTAGGAAATCCACCGTGACCAAATATCAAAAGATAATCAAGGATCACATTGAGCACAGCCATTATTGCAGCGCTAATGCTCAGATATTTAGTAAAGGATATCCCGGTGTAAAATGAGCGAAACAACAGGGTTGACACTGAAAAGAACAGACCTAATACCCGAAATTTCAGGAAGACGGAACTGGCCTGAAATATGGCATCTGAAGATAAGAACGGCCTTAACAGTGAAGATCCGAAAAAGAAAATTGCCGAGGTGATCAACAACGAGTATAATGCAACAAAATAAAAACTGTTGTCAAAAATCCTGCCTATCGCGATAAATTTCTTTTCTCCATAGCGTCTGGCCACCAGGATCTGGACACCCGTTGAAAATCCGAACCCCACCATGAAAAGAATCATATAGAAAACCCCGCCAATGGCTGAAGCCCCCAGTTCAACTTCTCCTACCCTTCCAAGAAATGCCGTATCCGTGACTCCAACGATGTTCTGGGCCAGTAAACTGAGCATGATTGGACCGGCGATTTGCCAGATATCACGATTGGAAGGTGCTGTCATTCAGTCTGCAGAAATGATTTATGGTTTCATCTTCAAGGAGTCACACCATTGCACAAGTTGATTGACTTGCTCTGCATTCAGTGCATTTGCAGGATGGGAATTGAGAAATCCTTTTGGTGGCATGCTACCCTTCTGCACTTCCTTCTGAATGGATCCGGCAAGCATCAGCCTTTCTGTTGAGGTGTACTGTTCCCAAATGGAAAAATTAACAGCATTTCGGGGTTTATCCCTTCCTTCATTCGAATGACAAGGCATACAGGAAGGTTTAAGCACCTGGTAAATAGCCAACGGTTTTACAGGAATACTGTCCTGCTTTACAACATCCTGACCAAAGACCGATACGGCAGAAACTGATAAGACCAATATGACCCCCGCTTTGCCTAATACACTGAAAAAATTATTTGCTCCCATTTATTACAAAGTTTGATAATATATGAATATACTTCCTTTACACTGTTAATGTTACATTTTGGCATCAAACACCAATTTCAGTCCACACCACAAATTTCACAAATGAACACAAATAAAATGTACTCAAATCCAATTTTCGATGCATTTCTAAATTATAAATTATCCAACTCATCAACCCATTTTCAAATTTCCACATTGTCGAATCGTCGAATTATCGAATCGTCGAATCAGCTATTTCCTTCAGTATCAAATCCGCCACCACCGCATACTCACTGTCAAAATGATGGTTCCCCTGCAGTATTTTCATTTTGACTCCGGTTAATTGAAAGGAGTGTTTTGCATTCTCACTTTCATCGCTGCCAAAAACCACTGTAAAATTCTTAATTACACTCTTCTGAATCTCTAGGGGCACGTCATATTTACCCTTTGAAATTCCCATGCTGAGCATGTCCGTCAGGTGAATTTCAAAATCGCAGGTTTTATCCGGTGAAATCAGGATGGATGAGACTGCTCTTGTCTGTATCTCAGCCGGGAAACGGTTCAGCAGAAAAGGAACAATATCGGCCCCAAAGGAGAATCCCGCAACGACAAACCTCTCCTTTTTCCACTCTTTCAGATATTTTTCGATGACACAGGTCAGGTCAACTGCCGCTTTCTCGGGCGATTTACTTTCCCAGAAATATTTCTGTGCATCAAGTGCCACTACAGGGATTCCCTTTTGGTTGATATAATTGCACAAGGCCGAACTGAATTTATTCCAGCCACCATCACCGGTAATGTAAACAAACAGGGGAATATCTGATACAGAGTCGGTTCTGAACACTTTTATTGGCATCTCCCGCTCAACCGTTTGCTGAACTGATGTGCCGGATAAATCATTGCCCGATATATTACCAGACAGCATGGTATCTTTCGCTGAAAAAAAGAGAAAAAGGATAATTAAAGGCAGGTACAAATTACTCATGGCTGGATCACTTTGGACAATGCCCTGGGAACCTGCATTAGATCATAATCGTGATCATATATCAGGTATTTGTTGTACCAGATGGTGGCAAATTTCTCCTTGTACTCGCGCATCCCTTTGTAATTGGAGAAATTCTTCAGTTTCTCGTAGGCAAATTTCATTGATTTCTCCGAAAATTTAGTTGGATCCTTTAACCCGGACATGGGTGCAAATCCCAGGTTAACAAATGTATAACCTTCGGATTTCAGGTGATTGAACATTTCGACCAGGATGAAATCCATGACTCCGTTGGGAGCATCCTTTGTTTTTCGCAACAGATCATAAGTAGCCTCACCCTTGACAAAGTCGGGAATAATGTTCAAAAACGCTACCACTTTTTCCTCTGAATTTTCAACCGTAATAAGCGTTTGTTGCTTCAATTCCTCCCACTCGAACATCCCCTGGGAAAAAATGATTTCACTCCTGTCTGTATCAACAAGCCATTCATCGGAAACAGACTTGACTTTTTGTAATTGGCCGTCCTTAATAGGCGGTATATGAACCTGAACCTTGAAACCCCTGTCTTTCACCTTTGAGATGGCATTGCGAATTGATTTCCTGGATCCACCCTCCAGTGAGAAAAGATTCAGATCGACGATCCCTTCCTGACCCAGGAACATGGACCTCTTCTTCAGGCTTCTGTATATGTGCAAAGACGCTTCGGGGACCCTGTAATAGATACTTTTCAGTCCATTCTCATAACAAAACCTATCGAACAACCTGATGCATTCCCTCATGCCATCATCATTGCAAGCGACCGGGTCCTCAAGAACAACGGCGAAATTTCCGGCAATCCGGTAAGAAATGAAGGCATCCAATCCCTCCGACTCAAAAATCATCTTATCCTGGTAGGTTTTGAAGTAGTCAAGGGCTGATTTTCCATGTAGTTTCAGGAGTTGATTGGGTCTTTCCAACTCCTCCTGGGTTGGCGTATTCTTGAGAATATAGGGGCGTATCAGGGTATAGAAAAGGAAAGCCAGAGAGAGAAATCCGCTAACATTGATGGAGAGAATAAATCTGGATGCAAACCTGTCGAGTGGAATCAGGTCGCTGCTGCCTACCAGGAAATAATTTGAAATGGCATACTTAATGGATTGCAAAAGACTGAAATCAATGTTGAAATGCTTCTTGTCCAGATAATAAAATCCAATGATGCTGTAGATAATTACCGCCACGATACTCAGGACAGCCGTCTGGATCCCGACAGTTCTAAGTTTTGGATTGTTTTGGATGTAATAGTCCTTGCGGGTATAAACAAGCACTCCCAGCACAAATAGTGCAAGCAATGCCTCTTCATAGTCGGCAGCCTTGGTGAGGTTTCCAACAAAAGATACGAAAGTGAGCACAACGGCCAGGTACCAGGCAGATTTTAATCCCTTGAGCATAAATGAGGCGGTTACGAGAAGAATTAACCCAAGTACCAGCACAAAATAGTTGGACACGAGAATGGCATCTACAGGAATGAAATCCTTGAGCCACATCACACGCTCGTTGATGGCTGGTGTCAGTACCGAAATAATATTGACAATACCCAGCGCAAAAAGCAGGATCGCCGGGATAATCCGCATGATCAGCTTGTTGATTTTCAGCAAAAATGTTACCGCACCTGACAGTAAAGGTGCCCAAAATTCGAAGAATCTGTACAAAAAGGTGATGGCAATAGCTTCGACATTTGAAAAACCGTATTTGGCCAGGACAAAGGCCATGGAAACCTCAATTGGACCCAATCCCCTTAGGAAAGGGGAGATAATAAGGAAGATTACGGAGATAATGTAGCCCAGGAATGCCGCAAAGAGGGAGGGTTGAACATGCAGGGCCATCATCGCAACATACAAATGAGCTATCCCGACAAATTCAATCAGAACAGAGATCACGAGGGTTTTCAGCAACTCAGTTTTGTTCAGTTTCGCATCGTCCAACTCCACAATAAGTTCTTCCAGTGATGGAAAAAAACGGATCAGCCAATAGTACACAGGACCCTTCTTTGCGAAGGAATAGTAAGCGATGTAAAGCATCCCAAGCAGAAGAATTACCGACGTAAGACCAATCCATTCACCCTGGCCGATACTGCCGTCTGCCAGTGCATAAATGAAGGCAGGAATGGCGACAAGAACCACAGAAAGGATTCCAACGAATCCATAAACAGTTGAAGCAAAATGAATGTGTGACTTGGTTATTCCTCTTTTTTCGATGTCGGCTGTAAAAAATGCCAGTGAAGACACCCCTCCGGCAGGAAGGAATACACTGATGAAATTTCTTTTCAGGAAGAGAATGATTCCAAGGCCGAGCGGCAATTTGTGGCGAAAGGTTGCAAAGGAGGTGACATACATGTAACCCTGGATGACAATGTAAACGGCAGTCAGCGTCAATCCCACCAAAACAAGCTGCCATTCTGCAGTCTTCAGAAGATGGCTGATCTCAACGAGTTCAGTTTTCTGGTTCTTGACAAACCAGATGCCAACTCCAATGGAAAGAATGGTAAAAAGAGCCTGAAGAATTAGCTTCCCGTTCTCACCGATGAAAGTAGGAGAAAGGCTGCGCTCATGAAAGAACTTCGAAATCCTTATAAAAAAGGTAGAGAAATATTTTTTTAAAACGTTCATATTTAATAAATTAAATAATGCCTGTTTGACATCATTGTCAATTAGTTTTCCCCGTACCATTCTTTGTTAAATTCCTCCAGAAACTCCTCCATAAATGTATGCCTTTTCATGGCGAGAGCTTTCCCGGTAGGCGTGTTCATCCTATCCTTCAGCAACAGCAATTTTTCGTAGAAATGGTTAATGGTAGGGGCATCACTGTTTTTGTATTCCTCTTTGGTCATTTGAAGATTTGGTTTGATGTCGGGATGATACAGCAGACGGTTTTTAAAGCCTCCGTAATGAAAAGCCCTTGCGATTCCAATCGCTCCAATGGCATCCAGCCTGTCGGCATCCTGCACTACCTGCAATTCAGGTGAAGAAAACAAGACGATATGATTTCCCCCTTTGAAGGAAATGTTGCGGATGATCTGCACCACATGTTCAACAACAACCGGTTCAACCAGCTCTGATTGCAAAAATGCCCTGGCTTTCGTGGGGCCAACCTCCTCATCGCCTGCATAAAATTTTGCATCAGCGATATCATGAAGCAGTGCAGCAAGTTCAACAACCAGTTTGTCGACAGGCTCAGATGCAGCAATCAGCCTGGAAGTTCTCCACACCCGCTGTATGTGCCACCAGTCATGCCCTTTTTCACCTTCCGACAACTCTTCTTTTACGTAGTTAATGCACCTTTCAATCAACATCTGCTGATCATTTTCCATCTTCCGAATATTTTATATCAAGATAATCAAAGGTTTTTAAAAAACTTTGGCTGCCTCGGGTGAGACAGCCAAAGTTAGTAAACTATTGTGAAATTGTCCAGTGAAAATGTGCAGAAACAAGGGTTAATAATCCTTATTCATGATACCCAATTTATCCAGCAACCAGAATAACAGGGCTAAAAACACCCCAACAATGGTAGCGAATGCCATTCCTTTCAACTGAACAGATCCGATATTGACTGCTGCTCCACTGACTCCGATGACAAAGGTGAGTGCACCCAGAACCATGTTTCTATTGTTACTGAAATCGATATTTTGTTCCACAAACATCCTGAAACCCTGCACGGCAATGACACCAAAAAGGAGCATTGTGATTCCACCCATAACCGGCGTCGGGATGGTGGAAATTGCAGCTGATACCTTGCCAATGCAGGAAAAGGCAATTGCCATGATTGCTGCACCGCGTATTACCCACACCGAATACACCCTGGTGATGGCCATCACGCCAATGTTTTCGCCGTAGGTGGTATTTGGCGGAGATCCGGTAAATCCGGACAAAATATTACTGATTCCATCCCCCAGCAAGGAGCGGTGCAAACCAGGCTTCTTCATCAGATCCTCCCCGGTGATCTCGCTGGTGACAATCAGGTGGCTGATATGTTCTGCAAGAACGACAATGCAGGCAGGCGCTATGACCAGTATGGCACTCAGATTGAATATTGGAGTATGAAATTTAGGCAATTCAAACCAGGGTGCGTTGCTAATCGCGGCAGTATCCACCATCCCCATGAATAACGCAAGAAAATATCCCGCGACTACTGCAAAAAGAATGGGAATTACCTGCATGAAACCCTTGAACATGACACTGCCGGCAATGCCGACACCGAGGGTAAAGAGTGAAACTATCAACACGTTTGGAGCAGCATGAAATGGCTGAACGATCTGACCCACCGCAGTCGGCCAGGGAGCGAGTCCTGACTGCTGAGCCGCCACGGGTGCAAGTTCAAGACCGATGATGGCCACCACAGCTCCCATCACAGCCGGTGGCATGATCACATCGATCCATTTGATTCCCCACTTTTTGACCACATAGGAAATGATGATAAAAAAGAATCCAAAAAAGATGAAACCGCCCTGTGCATTGCTGAAATTGCCATAAGTACTGATGATGAGCAACGTAGGAGCAATAAATGCAAAACTGGAGCCGAGATAGGCAGGTATGCCCCCTTTGGTAATCCAGGAATAAATCAGTGTGCCAATACCGTTCATTAGCAGCGCGATGGCCGGATCAATACCAAGGAGGATTGGAACGAGAATGGTCGCTCCAAACATAGCAGTCAAATGCTGAAAACTCAGCGGCAAGCTTTCCAGTACAGGAAGCCTCTCATGAATCCCGATCATGCGTCTCGCCATAAGGTCAATTGTTTGAAATGTTTATATTGTTTGAATTGTTGAATTCAACTATTGAGATCCCTTCATTTTCAAATTTTCAAATTTTCAAATCATCAAATTGACAAATCAGCTAATCAGCACATCTCCACATTGTCGAATCGTCGAATTGTCGAATTGTCGAATCGTCGAATTGTCGAATTGTCGAATTGTCGAATTCTCGAATCGTCGAATTGTCGAATTGTCGAATTGTCGAATTGTCGAATTGTCGAATTGTCGAATTATCTACTCTTCCATGGTGCTGAGATCACCATCCGGAAGTCCCAATGCCCTTGATTTGAGCAGCCTGCGCATGATCTTGCCACTTCTTGTTTTGGGTAATGCATCGACAAACTGGATGGTCTCGGGTCGGGCAATTTTCCCAAGGTGTTCTTCCATATGAATCATCAGTTCATGTTCCAGTTCCTTGCTTGGCTGGTAATTAGTGCGCAGAACAGCCGAAATATGAATGGCATTCCCTTTCAGGTTATGAGGCAAAGCAATGGCAGCCGACTCGACAATAGCCGGATGACGGGCCATCACGCCTTCAATTTCTGCGGATCCAAGGCGGTACCCGCTTACTTTGATCACATCATCATTGCGGCCGATAATCCAGTAATACCCATCGGCATCTTTTTTGGCAGAGTCGCCAGTATGGTACCAGCCCTGTTTCTGGTACTTTGCCCAATAGGTATCGATGAATCTTTGCGGATCATTGAAAACGGATTTAGCCATCCCTGGCCATGGCGTCTTGATCACGAGGGTACCTTCCTCTCCTGCAGGCACTTCCTTGCCGGCGTCATCCACGATGGCCAGATCATTGCCAAAAAACGGCTTGGTGGCAGAACCGGGTTTGAGTGTGGTGATGGGCAATGGTGCAATGACAAATCCGCCTGTTTCTGTTTGCCACCAGGTATCCATGATCGGACAATTGCCCCGGCCAACCACCTTGTGAAACCAATTCCAGGCTTCGGCATTGATGGGCTCCCCAACAGAACCCAGAAGCCTTAAAGAGCTGATATCGTTTCTATTGGGCCATGAGTCGCCAAAACGCATCAAACCCCTGATGGCGGTTGGTGAGGTATAAAGAATATTGATTCCATATTTTTCAACCATTTTCCACCACCTGTCGGGATAGGGGTGATTGGGAGCTCCTTCATACAGCATGATGGTAGAACCATTGATCAGCGGGCCATACACGATGTAACTGTGACCCGTGATCCATCCCGGATCGGCTGCACACCAGTAACGGTCTTCGGGCTTGATGTCAAACACCATCCTGTGGGTAGTAGCCGTATAAACGCTATATCCACCATGGGTATGAACCAATGCCTTGGGTCTTCCTGTTGAACCGGAAGTATAGAGCAAAAAGAGCATGTCTGAAGCATCCATCTCTTCCGTTTCGCATTTATTGGAAGCGATGGGCAATGATTTCAAATCGTGGTACCAGTAATCACGGTCGTTTTCCATGTAAACATCAGTACCTGTGCGTTTCACCGTAATGCAGATTTCCATGGTGGGCGAAAGTTCCATTGCCTTATTGACAACACTTTTCATCTCCACCACTTTGCCCCTGCGGTATCCGCCATCTGCGGTGATAACGACCCGGCTGTTTGCATCGTTGATACGGTCGGCAAGCGCTTCATGACTGAAACCGCCGTAAACCACACTGTGAGCTGCGCCTATCTTGGCGCAGGCAAGCATGGCAAAAAGCTGTTCGGGTATCTGAGGCATATAGATGGTAACGACATCTCCCTTTTTAACACCCATACTTTTCAGGATATTGGCAAACTGACAAACCTCACGGTTCAGGGCATGGTAGGAAAAGGTTTTGGAATCGCCCGGCTCACCCTCCCAGATCACGGCAAGCTTATTTCTTGTCGCGGAGACAAGATGGCGGTCAATCGCATTCAGAATGATATTCGTTTTTGCACCTTCGAACCATTTAAAAAAAGGAGGATTGCTTTTATCCAGAACTTTATCCCATTTCCTGTACCAGGATAATTGTTCTGCCTGTTCAGCCCAGAATGCTTCCGGCTGGTCAAGCGAATATTGATACAATTTGTCGTATTCCTTCACATTTGCCTGATCAATAACAGCTTGAGAAGGTGGAAAAATCTTTTTTTCGTCGTTGTTTTCCATTTGGAGTCGTGATTTAGTTTGTTAATGTTTTCCTTAGTCTTCAGATTTTAAGTAAAAATATCAAACCTTTTAAATTAATGGATGAAAATAGCTTACTATTTTACTAAATAGGATCTCTGAAGTGTTGTTTTTGGTTTTGATGCCAATAATTTCTTACTTTGTATAGCATTGGTCAAACCCTGATGCCATCAGTACCTCAAGGCATAATTCCTTCAGGTTTCTTATTTAATACGATACGGATCTCTTTCTGTTACTAAAACGACTAACTATGATAGAACCAATTATTTGCAGGAGCTATCCTGATAAGAAATCGATTATTTCCCAACAGGGAGATTTTACTTATCATCAGCTTCTTCAGAATATCCAACAATATGCCATTTTGTTCGATACCAAAGGATATTCTAAAGTCGCCATTTATTCCGAAAACAGGGTCGAATGGTTCTTCGCATTTTATGCGGCATTGCAAAACAATTGCATTGCTGTGCCAGTCGATTTTATGGCATCGGCCGAGGATGTGGCCTATATTTTGGATGACTGTAAGCCCGAACTGCTTTTCATCAGCGAGGGCATGAAAGAAGCCTATGCCAAAGTAGAGAAAAAAAGTAAATACCGGCCAGAAATTATCTGTTTTGAAAATCACTCTCCTTTGAATGTTCAGGATCCTTCTGTATGGCTTGGTCCGGAGGACAACGAAACTACGGCGGTTATTATTTACACTTCCGGTACTACTGGCAGTCCCAAAGGAGTGATGCTCACATATACCAATCTGATAGCCAACATGCGGGCTGTTGTTAATGCAAAAATATTCCACAACGAAAGCCAGGTACTGGTATTATTGCCCCTTCATCACATTTTTCCATTGGTTGGTTCCTTGATGGTAACCTTCTTTTCAGGAGGTACTACCGTGGTATCGCCATCCATGCAATCCTCTGATCTTATGAAGACCCTCGCGGACAACTCTGTGACCGTTTTCATCGGTGTACCGCGTTTATATGAGTTGATTTACCGGGGACTCATGGCAAAAATCAATAAAAGTCTGCTGGCTAGAACCTTCCTGAAACTGGTATATGCAACCAAAAGCAGGAAACTGGGCAAGACTCTTTTCAAAAAAGTTCATCAGGGATTAGGTGGTCATCTGAAATTTATGATCGCAGGCGGAGCAGCCCTCAACAAGGAGGTTGGGAATTTCTTCTATGCTATCGGATTTGAAATTCTGGAGGGTTTTGGTATGACGGAAGCTGCTCCAATGATTACTTTCCCGCGTCCCGGTAAGGTAAAGATTGGATCAACAGGCCAGGCCTTGCCAGGAATGACCGTTGAAATATGGGACGGAGAAATTGTAGCCAAGGGGCCCAATGTGATGAAGGGGTATTACAATCGTCCGGAAGAAACAGCAGAAGTCCTGAAGGACGGATGGCTATATACAGGTGATCTCGGTCGTTTTGACGACGCGGGTTTCCTGTATATTACTGGTCGTAAGAAGGAGATCATCGTACTCCCGAACGGGAAAAATATCAATCCTGTTGAAATTGAACAAAAACTTGAATTCTACACCAAGGCCATCAAGGAAGCGGGTGTATTCATGCACAAGGAGATGTTGCATGCTGTCATCGTTCCTGATTATATTTTCCTGACTGACAATGATATAACTGACATCGTCGGCTATTTCAGGGATGAAGTAATTTCCACATTCAATACGGAGCTTAGTTCTTACAAACGAATCATGCAATTTACCCTGGTAAAGACAGATCTGCCTAGAACCCGTTTATCCAAGTTGCAACGCTTCAAACTTGAGGAACTGATTGAGGATACTGAAGGCAAAAAAACCAGGAGCGAAGATCCCGTCAGCGCAGAATATCTGGCTGTCAAAAGTTTCATCGAGAGCCAGGTTGACCTGGATATTTCACCCGACGACCATCTCGTTTTTGATATTGCCATGGATTCTATGGGGAAAATGAGCCTGATCGATTGGATTGAACAGACTTTTGGCATCAAAATTGACGAAGAACAATTGCTGAAATTTCCATCCATTTCTAAAATCGCTGAATATATTGGGGCAAACAAACTGTTTCATAAGGAGGAAAGCTCCTCCTGGTCGGGAAATTTAAAGGAGAGCGCTCCCGTTGATTTACCCAAATCCTCGTTCCTGTTAAAATTTATCGTTTCGTCTGTAAGAGGTTTCTTCAGCCTATTTTTCAAATTTAAGGTGGTCGGTACGGAGAACATCCCTGAAGGGCCCTGTTTCATGGTCCCTAACCACCAAACCAAACTGGATGCTTTTCTTGTCCTCTCCTGCCTGGACAAAAAAACACTGAAGGAAACTTACTCCTATGCCAAGAAAGACCATGTCAAAAGCAAATTGCGCCAATTTGCAGCCAAACGAACCAATGTAATTGTCATGGATCTCACCAAAGACTTGAAAGAGTCGATACATAAAATGGCCGAAGTGGTCAAACTTGGGAAAAAGATTCTGATCTTCCCTGAAGGTACGCGAACCACTACCGGCAATATAGGTGATTTCAAAAAAACCTTTGCCATTCTGAGTGCGGAATTAAATATTCCGATCCTGCCTGTAGCGATTTCAGGTGCCTACGAAGCCATGTCGTCGGGTAGGAAAAAGATAAAGACTGGTTCAAAAATAATCGTCGCATTTTTACCCCCTGTCGAACCTTCGGGGATGACACCTGAAGAACTGAATTTGAAGGTCAAAACGCAGATAGCCGAAACTGTGGACAAAAATTCAAAGGAGATTTAATAGGTATTTGTTTAGAATATAGTTTTTGTTTCACGCAAAGAACGCTAAGTAAAGTCGGAGATCGCAAAGAGCTTGATCAGCAATATTTCTTTGCGATTGTCTTTGTGTCCTTTGCGTGAATTTTTTTGACACATTAAAACCAAAATTAATCAACGTGCGTAAAAAGGGAAAGGATGGGTCTACTAGAATTTTCAGTGGAATGAGTATCTCATAATCCTCCTTCATTTGTAATTTGTAATTCTTATTTCTTAATTCTCCCTTATGATGCGTAAAATATACTTCCTGTCACTTCTGGTTTTTGTTGCGATCACCGTCTCAAACTGTACAAAAAACAGTGGTGATGCTCCAGCGGAACAGATAGCCGATAAATATCTGGTCAGCTCTACTGTTATCAGAACGATGACTGCAGCAAGTGTCAACAGCCTATTTAGCCCAGTTCAATCGATGTATCCCGACGTAGCCGGAATCCTCCCATTCGTAAAATATGGTGCGACCGTCTATTCGGTCAGATACAATACCACACTTGGCACAAAGAAACTGATCGCTTCCGGTTTGGTGTGTATCCCAGATGGTGGAGGGACTTATCCACTCCTGAGTTTTCAGAACGGAACAAATACTGTTTACGCAGATGCCCCATCCCTGAATGCCAGCAGCTACACCGAACAGCTGATCACAGGATTTGCCGCCACAGGATTTGTTGTGGTTATACCTGATTACCTCGGGTTTGGGTCCTCCACGGAAGTCTTTCATCCTTACCTGCAGATGGATGCTACAGTTGGTCCAATTCTGGATCTTTTCAGGGCAGTGAAGGAGATGGCCAATAAATCTGATCTTAAACTGAAACTCTCGAAGGATCTTTACATCATGGGATATTCGCAGGGTGGCTTGTCGACATTACAGCTTCACAAGGCAATAGAAACAAGCTACAGCAGTGAGTTTAACCTGAAGGCAGTCGGATGCGGGGCTGGTCCGTACAACCTGCCGCTAATCACACAAACAGTCGTAACGGCTTCCTATTATCCTCAACCCTATTACATTGCGTACATCATGAAGGGGTTCAAGTCCGTTAATGCCTTTGCAAACCCCTATTCTGATATTTTCAACGATCCTTACGCCTCCCGCATTGACGGGCTGTTTAACGGGATCAACAGCGGCAGTGCCATCAATGATCAGTTGACATACAGCATGCCACAACTGTTTACTGCTGATTTCCGCGCAAATTTTAATACAAGCTCAAAATACAAAGGGATGCTTGATGCCCTGACTGCCAGCAGTGTGTTTGCCTGGAAGATTAAAACTCCACTGATCCTGACACATGGACAATCTGATACAGATGTGACGCCGCTGATGACACAAAATCTTTACAATGAATTAATGAAGCTGGATCCTTCGCTTCCCGTAACTTATATTCCCCTGCCCGGCATGGACCACGGAGCGGCAAGCGCCCCGTCGCTGATCAATTTCATGAGTCGGTTTCTGGTCATAAAAGGCAATTGACCTTAACAGGATGGATAAAGGAAAAAGGCAATAGGGAAAAGTAAAAATACTAAAGTTAAGATGCTAAAATCTTGATTTTCTCACAACTTTTTGAAACTGTTTAAAATTAGAATATTCGAGTCTGTTTGGGGTTTTCTTTGTGATACCTTAGTGCCTTCGAGACTTAGTGGCTATTTTTTTTGCCACTAAGACACAAAAACACTAAGGTATCACAAAGAATCTTAATTGAAAAAGAAAATTATTAAATCTAAAAAGTCTCTTAATATGTAACTTGTAAGAATGGAAAAAGTAAAAATCCGCAAGGTCGGGGAACCTGACATTCCCCTGATGACTGCAGCCAGGATCGACTACCTGGCGGAGATGCAGGGCGACAGACCCGAGGCATATAAAAAAGAGTTGCAGCAGAATCTTCAGATTTACTTTAAACAATCCATGCTGGAAGGCAGTTTTTTTGCCTTGCTTGCCGAATATGAAGGAAAGGTTGTGAGCTACGGTGGAATGATCCTTAAAAAAATTCCTGGTGATTTCAACCAATCTACCTATCTGGAAGGCGATATCCTCAACATGTATACACTACCTGAATACCGCAGAAAAGGGATTTCTTCCAGAATTCTTGAAGAACTTTTAAAGGAAGCAAAGAAGATAGGTGTAAGCAAAGTTTCTCTTCACTGTTCAAAAGACGGTGAACCACTGTACAGGAAATATGGCTTTGAGGATCCGATCTATCCATATTTAGAATTGATCATTGGGCAATAAAGGAAAAAGGATAAAGGATAAAGGAAAAAGTAAAGAACGCGCTTATCAAAATTGTCTCTTATCTCATATTTCATAACTCATATCTCATAACTCATATCTCGTAACCCGTATCTCGTAACCCGTATCCCGCAAAATATTCTAATAACTAATAGCCAATAGCTAAGTGCTTTACTTCGGCATTTCCGACAACTCTTTCACCTTTTTATTTTTCCCCTCAAGGTACATTTTAAACTCCTCAGGCGCATTGGGCATGGCCATTTCGAAACGGATGTTCAATCCTTTTTCTCCCAGCTTTTCGTAAATCAGCCTGAAACGCGGCATGGATGGATTCGCTTCGCTTGTCAGCACAATTTTATCATCAGCATAGGCAATTTCGTAATTGATAACATGCTTTTCATTGTCAAAATAGACTGCCTTTGAAGGAATTCCATCCCCATTTTTGTAAATGATCATGACGTCTTCGTGCAGCAATGCAGGATGGGTATCTGTAGCTGTGATCGAAGTCCTGCCTTTCCTTTCCAGGATGTTACCATCAAGT